>JACQEP010000014.1 GCA_016200485.1 Gammaproteobacteria bacterium | reverse complement strand
GTAGGGGCGATTCGTGAATCGCCCCTACGATTTATTAAGCTGCGCGATCTGCTTTGTCGGCGGGCTTGATCAGTAATGATTTCCCGTTCATGGCGCCCGGTTTGGTCAGGCCCATCAGCTGCAATACCGTGGGTGCGATATCTTTTAATCCACCCGTTGCCGAAAGTTGCCATCGAATCTGATCGATAATCAGGCATGGTACGGGATTGGTCGTGTGTTGCGTGTGCGGTTCACCGGTTTTCGGGTCGACCAGTTGCTCGCAGTTACCATGATCGGCCGTCACAATCACGGAATAACCTTCTTCTACCGCTGCATCAAGCACTCTACCGACTTCGCGATCCAACGCTTCTACGGCTTTAATCACCGCGTCGCGTACGGCGGTGTGTCCCACCATGTCACCATTGGCAAAGTTGACGACGATGAAGGCGTATTTTTCATCGCGCATCGCCTTGATGACAGCATCAGCGACTTGAGGCGCGCTCATTTCCGGCTTTAAATCGTAGGTGCTGACTTTGGGCGAAGGGATGATTTGATGCGTCTCGTACGCATGCGGAGTATCGCTGCCGCCGTTGAAGAAATAGGTGACATGGGCGTACTTTTCGGTTTCCGCGCAATGAAATTGATCGAGACCCGCGTGAAACAAGGTGTCCGCCAGAGTGGTTTCCGGTTTATCTTGTTTAAAGGCAAATGGTAAATTAAAACTTTCGTCATAACAGGTCATGCAACTGACAGTGACCGGCGAATAATCTGGCCTCGAGAATTCTTTAAACTCTGATGAACTCAATGCCTGCGTGAGTTGACGGGTGCGATCGTTGCGAAAGTTGAAAAAAATCACCTCATCGTCAGCGATGATCGGCATGGCTTGTGACAATACCGTGGGACGGATGAATTCATCGCCGACGCCATCATCGTAGGCATTCTGAACAGCTCGCCGCAGATTGGGTGCACGTTGGCCTTCACCTTTCACAATGGCGCGCCAAGCCGCTTCGGTGCGTGTCCAGCGATTGTCACGATCCATCGCATAATAGCGGCCGCTGATGGTTGCGACAGCGCCACCGACGCGGGCCAGGGCGGTTTCCAGCAGTGATACATAGTTGATGGCGTTTTGAGGGGCAGTATCTCGGCCATCGGTAATCATGTGAAGTAGTGGTTTTACACCTATGCGCCGGCAAAGCTCAATCAAGGCGTAAAGGTGGTTCAAATGGCTATGAACACCGCCATCGGATACCAAGCCCACTAAATGCAGTGGCCGGCCTCGCTGCTTGGCACGAGTGGCGGCTGTTATGAACACGGGGTTCGCATAAAAACTGCCATCGGCGATGGCGTCATCGATCATCACCAGGTATTGGCGCATCACGCTGCCGGCACCCAGTGTGAGGTGACCTACCTCGGAGTTGCCCATTTGCCCTTCCGGCAGTCCGACAGCTGGCCCCGAGGCTTCGAGTTGAGTCGAGGGGTAACGCTCAAAATATTGGTCGAGGCGGGGGGTATGGGCCGAGGCTATCGCGTTATTGATCTTGCTGGGATTGATGCCAAAACCATCCAGTATCACCAACAAAGTGGGGCGACGGGGCGGTGTGCTGCGATGATTGCTCATAACTACGATTTTTCCTGCCACTTTAATGGTTTAACGGCTATTTATCTGACTTGTTTTTCGGCCATGAAGTTCGAAACATTAGGGCCCTGAAAAAATAAATTCACCTAAAGAAAATCTATATATTAGCCGCTAAATAATCACGAGTGGTTGGTGATGTTGTTGCTAGCAGGTCAAGCCCTCCAATGCCCAGCAGAGCATGACATCTAAATAAAATAATATATAAATCAGCAGGTTGAATAATGAAAGCAGTTAAGCGCAGGGTTGCCAAACAGTGGTCCGTGGGTGTGCTGGGTGTAGCGCTTGGCTGGATCGGTCTTGCTCAAGCCAGTATCGAGACCGGTGAACGGAGGGTGGTCACGCCGATAGTGGATCTGAGCTGCTATGACTGGCAACAAGGCGCCCTGGAAGCAACCTTGGTGAGTTGTGCCAGCAACCTGATGGACCTTACCAGCCCTGCGGAACAGAGCATCGTCGCTGATCAGTTTTATTATGGTGAAAAAGTCACCCAGAATTTTCAAGAAGCCGCCAAGTGGTATCGCAAGGCGGCAGTTCAAGGATTTGCCTATGCCCAGTTCAGTCTTGGCTTCATGTATAGCAAGGGTGAAGGGGTTCCTCGCGATAGCTGGCTGGCGCTGAAGTGGCTGCGTAAATCGGCGGATAGCGGTTTCGCCGCGGCTCAATATACCGTGGGTGATATGTATTACTACGGCGAGGGTGTCGCGCGGGATCTGAATCAGGCCGTTAGCTGGTATCGCAAGTCAGCAGATCAGGGTTATAGCTTTGCCCAGTACAGCGTGGGTTACATGTATAAAAGAGGCGAAGGACTGCCCCGTGATTATGCGCTGGCCATGGAGTGGTTGCAAAAAGCCGCTGCGCAGGGCCATGCCGAAGCGCAGGCCAGTATTGCCTTCATGTACTTCAATGGTGAAGGCATCGCTGTGAACTTTCCGCTGGCTGCGCAATGGTTCCAGAAGGCAGCAGTGCAAGGGCATACCGCCGCACAGACCAATCTTGGTTATATGTATCGTACCGGCACTGGCGTGGAACAAAACTATGATCAAGCCTTGATCTGGTTCCACAATGCGGCGAGCCAGGGGTATGCCAAGGCACAAACCAGTATCGGTTATATGTATCACAAAGGCATGGGAGTGACCACAGACATCGGCAAGGCGGCCCAATGGTATCGCTTGGCCGCTGAGCAAGGGGAGACCTCCGCCCAATTCAATCTTGCCCTGTTATATCTGACGGGCGAGGGCGTGGAACAGGATTACAGCAAAGCGGCGCAATTGTTCACGCAATCAGCGCAGAGTGGTGATGTCGATTCCGAATACTATCTGGGCATACTCTATCGTAATGGTTGGGGTGTTGCCCAAAGTATCGATGAGGCATTGAAATGGCTGCACATGGCCCAGCAGCACGGCCATAGCAAGGCACAGGAAGAATTGAATGCGATCGATGCTATGTTCTCGGCATCGCTTTCAAATACACTACGCGTCAGCGCAGTCTTTTCACAGCGTTAAGATAATTGTTATTGATGGTGTTGTATCCACCATTCAGAGGCCATCTGTTCAGCGCGCTTAATATCATTCGTGTTCATTTTTGCGGCCAGTTCCCGGCGCGACTCAACTGCGTTCGGGTATTCCATCACCGCGGCAATTTCAAACCACATGTAGGCCTTGATGGGGTCGGCGGTTACGCCATGGCCCTCGGCATAAGCAATCCCCAGTAAATGCTGGGCAGCAGATGATTTATTCTCGGCGGCTTGAGTGAGCCAATGGATGGCCTTCTTATCGTCTTGCACAACGCCATCACCCTTGATGTGCATCAAACCCAGCGTCAGTTGTGCCTGGACAAAGCCTTTCTCAGCGAGCCCTTGATACCAGTGAGCGGCTTTAGCCGTATTCTTGACCACACCTTCCCCTTTATAATAGCGGTCCGCCAGCGCTAATTGCGCCTGCACGTCACCGGCAGCCGCCTGCTTCTCCAGTGCAGCCAACGTGGATTCCTCAGCCTGGGCGACAGAGATGACGAGTGTGAAGAGACACAGGCCGATCAGACGTGTTAGCGGGCGGATAAAAGTGTGGGGCATATATACATCCTTGCTCAAATGGTCTTCAAAGGCCAGCTATTGTCCAGGGTTTTATGATGAGTGACAAGACCGGGTTAATTATGTCGCTATTTTTAGACGAGGCTTGTATTTGATGGCGAAAAAAATTATGTTCCTAGTCACAATCTAACAAACAAGACTGAAACTCATAATGCACAAGTTTTTTCCAAAGGGGCTGATCGTACGAAATGTATTTTTGACCCTGGTATCGATACTGTGTCTCGCCTTGCCTATGGCAGGGGGGGCGGCTGATATCTACAAAACCAAGCCTCTGGCGGAGGATGGTATCCACGATCCTGAGAATGATGCTATTCGCATATTGCAGGAACCGGGAGAGGCAATGGTTGATTTTCCCTTGGATCGTCGCGGCCAGGTGGATTGGGTGAAGGCGATTCGTAGCGGCAAGATCACACCGCGCGTCAGTCTCAATGGTAAAGGTAGCGATCAAATGATGGAAATGGATATGGACATTATTCGCAAGAATACGGCCAATATGCCCCATGTTCGCTTCCCGCATCTTGCGCATACGCAATGGTTGGCCTGTAGCAACTGTCATCCGGAAATATTTATCCCCCAATACAATGCCAATCCGATCTCAATGGAGAAAATCCTCAAGGGCGAATATTGTGGTCGTTGTCACGACAAGGTGTCATTTAGCCTTTTAGTGTGTGAACGCTGCCATAGCGTGCCGCATGAGGGTTCGCCGGCAGCTTGGTGGGATACAGGAAAAAAGTAAGTTTTCTTGTTCAATAATTCACTGAAGAGCGTACTGCAGCGAATATCTGAATTTATGTAGGGGCGATTCATGAATCGCCCCTACGGCTGATTTTGACTTGTGCTGTACCCTTTTGAGTTCTTGAATAGACTCTATCTGAATCCAAAAAAGCTTGCCCAGCGGCGCCAGCGATAATTGCGGCGTATTTGATGCAGGAATGCAGGTGCTTCAAACGCCATTTTGTCCTCCAGCTGTTGTGCCAATGGTTTTAAGCGACGGGGCTTAAAGCGCTGAGTCATGTTTTGTCCGGCAAAGACGATGAGATTGTCTCGTCCGTCAACGGGCAGGAACAATAGATTGTTTTCAAATGCGCGATCAAGATGATTCAGGGTGTCGTGGAACTGATCCGTCTCTTGTGTCCACAAATTCAAGGCCAGAGTCCCGTGTTCATTCAGCGCGCGGCGGCAGCGTAAAAAGAAATCTTGATTTTTGATGCTGTTGGAAATGCCATTGTGTTCAAAGGCATCGACCAGGATCAGGTCATAGCTCTTGAATGTCGCCGCCTGATGGTTAAGAAAGGTACGGCCATCGGCATGATGAATATGCAAGCGCTCCTGTTCGGGCAGGCAGAAATATCCATATGCGAGTTTGATCACCGCTGATCGGCGTTCTATCGCATCGATCCGGCACTCTGGAAAATGATGCAGCAAGAAGCGGGCGAGTGAACCACCGCCCAGCCCAATCAATAAGATTGAATTCGGATTCGATGTTAGCAGCAGGCATGACATCATCGCCCGTGTATAGCTCAACACCAGACGCTCAGGCGCAGCAAGGTCCATGGCACTTTGCTTGGCCGTGCTCGCAAAATACAGGGCACGGGTCGAGTGATCCTGGCGTATCTGGATTATGCCGTCTTCATTTTCACTGTGATGAAGAACCACCTCTGGAGGATTGGGCATGGCATGGACATCCGTCGAGGATATTGATATCCAATCTTAACTACATTTGGTAAAGCAGGGGAAGAAAAAAGAAAACAGGGCGCGGTAGGAGGGTCCGACGCCCTGATGAGGAGGGGTTACAGCAACGTTTAATTGGTCTTGTTTTTACTTTGATAATCGGAGATCGCTGCCTTGATGGCATCTTCGGCAAGCACCGAACAGTGGATCTTGACGGGCGGCAACGCCAGTTCGGTTGCAATGTCTACATTTTTGATTTGCTTTGCCTCGTCCAGCGTTTTGCCCTTGACCCATTCGGTGAGCAAGGAACTTGATGCAATGGCAGAGCCACAGCCATAGGTCTTGAAGCGCGCATCTTCGATCACGCCCTGGTCATTGACCTTGATCTGTAGTTTCATGACATCGCCACAGGCTGGTGCGCCCACCATTCCAGTTCCAACGGTGACATCGCCTTTGTCGAAAGAGCCGACATTGCGCGGATTTTCGTAGTGATCGATGACTTTTTCGCTATATGACATATCGTAAACTCCTTGTCTCGCCGCTAAATCAGTGCGCGGCCCACTGCACCTGCTTGAGATCGACCCCTTCTTTGAACATTTCCCAAAGGGGCGACAAATCACGCAGTTTATTGACCTTGTCGCGGATCAATTGGATCGTGTAATCGATTTCTTCCGCCGTTGTGTAGCGGCCGATGCTAAACCGGATTGAGCTATGAGCCAGTTCATCTTCGCGTCCAATCGCCCGCAGCACATAAGAAGGCTCCAGGCTGGATGAGGTACACGCTGATCCAGAAGAGACGGCGATGTCTTTGAGTGCCATGATCAAAGATTCACCTTCAACAAAATTAAAACTGGCATTGAGATTACCTGCCACGCGGCGCTCAAAATCGCCATTGAGGTGTACTTCTTCCAATGACTTGATGCCATTCCAGAGACGGTTACGTAACATCAGTATCCGGCGATTATCTTCCGCCATTTCTTCGCGTGCGATACGGAAGGCCTCACCCATGCCTACGATCTGATGCGTAGGCAAGGTGCCGGAGCGCAAACCACGTTCGTGTCCGCCGCCAAAAGTTAATGCCTCGAGTCGCACACGTGGTTTGCGCCGAACATAGAGCGCACCACAGCCTTTCGGGCCGTAAATTTTGTGCGCTGAAAATGACATCAGATCGACATT
Organism: Gammaproteobacteria bacterium; assembly: GCA_016200485.1. Lineage (NCBI taxonomy): Bacteria > Pseudomonadati > Pseudomonadota > Gammaproteobacteria > Gammaproteobacteria bacterium. The sequence continues at coordinate 183,468 of JACQEP010000014.1, read as the reverse complement.
GAGCTTGGTCAAATCAATCGCAATCTTACCCGCGCTTTGTGCGGCATCGACATGGAACAGGATGCCACGGCTCCGGGTTAAATTTCCAATCGCCTCGATGTCCTGAATGACCCCAATTTCATTATTGACGTGCATGATCGACACCAGGATCGTATCATCGCGTAATGCACCTTCAAGCGTGCTGAGATTGATCAGGCCATTAGGTTCCGGATCAAGATACGTTACTGTGAAACCTTGACGTTCCAGATGACGGCAGGTATCGAGCACGGCCTTGTGTTCGGTCTTGCAGGTAATGATGTGTCGGCCGCGTTGCTGATAAAAAGTGGCGGCGCCCCGGATCGCGAGATTGTCCGACTCGGTGGCTCCCGACGTCCAGACAATTTCTCTAGGATCGGCATTGATCAGCATCGCGACCTGATTACGAGCATCCTCAACAGCATTTTCTGCATCCCAGCCAAAACGATGCGAGCGTGAGGCGGGGTTACCGAAAACCCCGCCTTTCGTCAGATATTGACACATCTTTTCAGCGACGCGTTCATCCACCGGAGTGGTCGCGGCGTAATCAAGATAGATTGGTAGCTGCAATGCCATTTTTAACCTGCTGTGTAATAATCAACCAGACCGTTATGCCACCGTGGCCGTACGCTTTTTGCTGTCGCTACGGGTTTCAATCGTGGCCGTAATGCGTGCATTGCTACCCGGCTCGAATTTACCTTTGCGCTCGACGAGTTCACCGAGGGTGATGTTGTCGAGGAAACTAAAGATTTCCCGGCTTAGTTCATTCCACAGCTCGTGAGTCAGGCAGGGCGCGCCATCTTTACAGTCGGCTTTGCCGCCACAGGCAGTGATGTCTACTTTTTCATCAACGGCGGTGATGATTTGGGCGATGGAGATCTGGTTGGCAGCACGGCCCAGGCGATAGCCACCACCAGGACCACGGGTACCTTGCACCAGTTTGGCGCGGCGGAGGCGAGCGAACAGTTGTTCCAGGTACGAAAGAGAGATGCCCTGGACTTCGGAGATATCCGCCAATGTGACCCGTTTGCCTTCATTGGCATTGAGGGCGAGATCCAACATTGCAGTGACTGCGTACCGGCCTTTGGTCGAAAGTTTCATTTTTTGTATCCTCCTGGAGGGGTTAAATCCTGAGTTGATTGCTCAGGATTTATTTTGGCACATAATCCCAATAAACTTCAATAATGTAAACTGAAAGTTTACAAGGTTTTACAATTCAGTAGCACACTCAGGGTAATCTATATAAGATATACCTTATATACAACTATAACATCGTAAGCTAAAACTGTACATATAGAAAGGTCTTGTCAGGAATTCAATAACTTATCTACGTTACCTTGGATAAAGTGTCCCAGCCGGGCCGCCAAGGGGAGTCGCTGGCGGTAGGTTATCTCAAACAAATCGGCGTTTTCGCGTTTGCTCATCAGATAGTCGTCACTGGCCATGAGTTCATCCACCAGTTTGAGTTGCATCCCGCGCTTTGCGGGCCAGTGTTCACCGGAACCCACCAATTCGACATCCACCTGGGGCCGATGTTCGCGGATAAATTCTTTAAACAGGGAATGAGTGTCTTCGATTTCTTCCTTGAATTTGGCGCGGCCTTTATCTGTATTTTCGCCAAATATAGTGAGTGTTCGTTTGTATTCACCGGCGGTAATTTGTTCGAAATCGATGTCATGTTTTTTGAGCAGGCGATGAAAATTCGGGACCTGCGCGATAACGCCAATGGAACCGACAATTGCGAATGGCGCGGCAATGATGTGGTTGGCGACGCAGGCCATCAAATAACCGCCGCTGGCGGCGATTTTGTCGATGGCCACGGTCAACGGAATGTTGTGTTGCTTGATGCGCATTAATTGTGAAGCGGCAAGCCCATACGCATGCACCATACCACCGCCGCTATGAATGCGGACCACGACTTCATCGTTAGGCGTGGCGATCATTAGTATTGCCGTGATTTCTTCACGCAGCGAGGTGACAGCCGAGGCGCGGATGTCGCCATCGAAGTTCAAGACAAATATTCGGCGTCGAGGTGTAGTGTCTTTGGCGAGCTTCTTTTCGATTTTCTTTTCCTGGTGCAAATATTTCTTGAGGTCTGTCTTCGGCAGAATGCGGGTGTGTAACAGATGTGCCATCTGACGATATTTATCGTTGAGTTTTTTGATCTCGAGTTTTTCACGGCCTTCTTCCCGGCTGCGCCCGGTCACGGCAACGATGACGAATACAGTGGCCAGAATTGTGGCAATGAGGGTGATGGTCTTGGCTAAAAAAAGCCCGTAATCAGTGAAAAATTCGGTCACGGTCTACTCCTGGTTGTTGCATGCTGGAAAGGCGCTAAGAGTATCCCGGCTGTAGGCAATAAAAAAGCCCTTACGACCAGAATCGCAAGGGCTCTCGCTGTGGGACCGCTACGGCTTAGTGGAACATGGATGCAGCAACAAAAGCGACGACTGAGATAATGCACGCCAACGGGATCAGAATCATCAGGTCGGTATCAGCGGCAGATTTACGACGTGTATTATTTGACATAAGGTTCTCCCCAATTTTCGTTTGTTATCAATGGCCTAGTCATTACTGAGCATTTCACTGGGAAATGCAAAATAAACATACACCAAATTTTCGAAATAGTTAACTATTTTAATAAACATTTTAATCCACTATTATGGGCATGGGATTTTCGACTGTATGGCCGAGCATGCCTAAGGTAGACTGTGACATCAGCATTGAGGAAGTCATGGAGGTGTAATGAGCGAGTTGGTGCGATTCGGGGTTTCGATTGAGGAAGATCTGCTACAACGATTTGATAAACAGATCGAGAAAAAAGGCTATGCCAGCCGATCCGAGGCGATTCGCGATCTGATCCGCGATCACATGGTAGAAGAGGAGTGGGCGGCTGATGAAGAGACAGTCGGTACGATTACGATTGTTTATGACCACCACACGCGTGACTTATCGGCCAATTTGACGCATTTGCAACATTCGTTTCCTGGCGATATTAAATCGGTGTTGCATATTCATCTGGATCATCATAACTGCCTGGAGGTGTTGGTGGTGCAGGGCAAGGGGCAGGTGCTGCGGACGTTCGCCGATCAACTGGTGGCGATACGTGGTGTTAAACATGGTAAGTTGACGATGACGACGACAGGTCAATCATTGCCCTCAAAGCAGGAACAGCATGATCATGAACATCCTCATCCGCATCACCATAAATAGCAATTATAAACAGAAAGGGCAGCTCGAGGGCTGCCCTTTCGCCAACATCACAAAGTTAAAAACGTTCTTTTATAGCTTATAACCCACCTGCAGCACGAACATGAAGCGGTTATCCTCCAAGCCGTTAACGTCGGTCAGTATTTTGTTTTCAAACTTCAGGTAGGAGAAATCGGTGCGGATATAGGCATTCTCCGTGAAATTCCAGGTCGGAGTGATTGTGATCGAATGCCCTTTGCCGCCAGCGCCATTAGCGTTGCCGTAGATGCCATTACCGTGATCGTCAAAGCGTTCCAATCTAAACGGGATGGCAACCTTGTCGAAGGTTGGGCCTGAGAAATAAAGGGCAATACTTTCGGCATGATCTTTGTCAGTGGGTGCTGCTAACGCGGCTTCGGTGAGGCTAATGCGGTCATATGCGAATGTCACATCCATGTCCATGATCTTGCCGCTTAAAATCACGTCAGTGAGCGTTCTGAGACCAGAGTAGTTTTGGTAGCCGACGACATAACTGATGCCACTCACTTCGCCCATGGCGCCCGCGGCCCAGGCATGGCCTGTGGATGCGGCACTCGGCGCGGTATAAGTGTCGTCACTTTGCTCAACGTACGCTGAAAGGGCATCGTTGCCATAGGTCAAACGTGTACCTGGGAAGTAACCTGGTTGTGCTACTGATTGTACTGAACCAATGGAATGGGCATTGAGGAAGGATTGGGTGTTTTCGTAGCCGACATTGGACGAGATGCGGCCCATTTCGAGGGTCAAATTCTCCACTGGATGTACGGCGATGGTCGCATACTGAAGCGCTGTCGTATTTCCGGCAGTATCGACTCCGTCATCAAGCAAGGAATATGACGGCAGGATACCGATGCCACCGCTCAGCTCGACTTGTTCTTCCTTGGTGATGGCGTGTATGCCAAGCAAAAAGTCCGACAGCCGGTTTTGATCGTTTTGGCGCGTGACTTCGCGGTTCGAGGCATAGTAACCACCAGCGGCTCCGCCGGTGATGTGGATATCAGCGTATTCAGTGTCGATGCCGCCCTTGGCGTAAGCGGTGGAAGCTGCCATTGAGCAGGCGATGAGCGTGACAGAACTGCGGATAAGATTTCTGCTTTTCATTAATTTTAACTCCCCTAACACTTTTGATGGAATATAAGAGTTTGTTGTTGCAATATTTGGGTTGTCGGCACAGGGTTTTGAACTTAAACCAATATAAATGCTACGTTACAATTCAGTCATATAGCCATGCGACAAATTGTCGCTTGCTGCTCCCATGATGGCTAAATGGCAGCCATGTCTGACCAGTAGTATTCGTGATTCGTGGCTTGCCCCTCTTAAAAGTACTGTGTTACGATATTTAAAATTCGTAGCACTGTCAAATTTTGCGGTCATTGTGTTTGATTTAAATATAAATGAGAAATATTCGCGTTTATCGTAATTGAGAGGAGACAAAAATGCATCAGATTCATAAAGTGGTTGGCGGCATTTTGGCAGCAGCGGGATTTTCGCTGGCATCGACGGCACATGCACATTTCCAGATGATTATTCCGTCCGACGATATGGTTGAGCAGGGCGAGTCGCGGCAATTGAACCTGGACGTGCTGTTTTGGCATCCGTTCGAAGGTCATGGCATGAATATGGCCAAGCCGGTTCAGTTCGGTGTGATGAATAGTGAAGGCCAGAAACAAGATTTAATTCCCAGCTTGCAGCCGAAACAGCGGAAAGATGCCGAGGGACACATGCTGACGACGCTTACCGCCAAATACGATATCAAAAAGCCGGGCGATTATATTTTCTATGTTGAGCCACAGCCCTATTGGGAGCCCTCTGAAGACAAGTTCATCGTGCATTACACCAAGGTGATCGTCGATGGTTTTGGTTTGGAAGAGGGTTGGGATCAAGAGGTCGGCCTTAAAGCTGAAATTGTGCCGTTGACCCGCCCTTACGGCCTGTGGACTAATAACGTGTTCCAGGGCGTGATCAAGATGAACGGCAAACCGGTGCCGAATGGCGAGGTTGAAGTTGAGTACTATAACCAGGACGGTAAATTAAAAGCCCCTGCGGGTCCGATGGTCACTCAAGTAGTTAAGGCGGACAGCAACGGTGTATTTACGTATGCCATGCCTAAGGCGGGATGGTGGGGGTTTGCCGCGCTTAACGAAGGCGACAAAAAATTGAAGCACGAAGGTAAAGACTATCCCGTGGAAGTCGGTGCCCTGCTGTGGGTCAAGACCCATGATATGAAATAAGCGCCGAATTTTGGCATGATATTAGGGCGGCGATGGCCGCCCTATGTCATTATTGCGCGGTCTGCAAGTTAATTGAGAGTTCGGTCGATGTCAGAGCTTAGAAAGCGGGTTTACCGGTTATTTAGACATACAGTGCTGGTGGCAGTGTTCGGTATGGTATTCGCCACACCCGCGCAGGCCCACAAGTTAAACATCTTTGCCTTCGCTGAATCTGGCAAGGTGTTGGTTGATAGTTACTTCGTCGATGGTACAAAAGCCCGAGATAGCAAAGTGAATGTTTTTGACTCAAACGGTAAATCAGTGACCGAGGGGATGACCGACAAACAGGGACATTTCGAATTTCCGATCCCGGGACAGTTTGATCTTAAAATCACTGTCGATGCCGGTATGGGGCATCGTGCGGAGTGGCTGGTTCCCGCCGCTGATCTAGGCGTGGCCCCGGCTGCGATAACCGAGAAACCGCAGACACCATCCGGTGCCAAGAAAGTTTCGACGGCTGATGCATCGCCTGTGACTGTCTCGACGGGGGTGGATGCCGCTGAGCTGCATCGGGTAGTGAACAAAGCCGTCTCTGAGGCGGTGATGCCGCTTGTGAGATCCATTGAAGAATTAAAACAACACGACAGCCTAACGCAAGTCATAGGAAGTATTGGATATATTTTTGGTGTATTTGGTTTGTGGGTGTTTTTTAAATCCCGCCGCGAGAATCCCTCATCTACTAAAGAAAAGCCCGTTAACGACCGCTAACCTCTGGGTAGCAACAGATTTAAAATTCGTGTTACTATCCGTTCAGCGCCAAAGTAAGTAGCCGGAGGAGGCCTTGATGCCTCCCATAATAATGGCGCACGGTAGTGAGGAGGCGTTAGCGTTATGCATATTTCTGACGGTGTATTATCCCCTGCCGTCTTGGGCATCGGTTTCGGAACGACGGCGTTGTTGGCGGCAGCGACCTTGCGCAAGGTCGACATGGAAGAGATCCCCAAGATTGCGGTCATCACTGCGGTTTTTTTCGTCGCCAATCTGATTCACATTCCGCTGGGTGCGACCAGCGTGCATCTAATACTCAATGGCCTGGTCGGTATTATTCTCGGTTGGCGGGCATTTCCCGCGATTATGCTGGCAGTAGTATTGCATGCCATGCTCGGGCATGGCGGTGTTAGTGTCATTGGTGTGAATAGCACTATGCTCGGCGGCGGTGCATTGTTGGCTGCCGGGATCTGGCAACTGCGCCGTTTGGTGAAATTTCCCAACAGTGAAATTGTGTTCGGGTCACTGGCGGGTGCCGCAGGAATTTTCTTTTCCGGATGTATCTTGGCGTTGGCGCTGTTAACGACCGGTGAAGAGTTCATGGGCACTGCGAAACTGGTACTTGGTTATCATGCTATGCTGATGGTGGTTGAAGGTGCCGTGGCGGGTGCCTGCGTGAGTTTCTTGTTGCGGGTTCGTCCTGAAATTCTGGGAGAAACCATGAAGCAACGGGCAGGTTAGTGCTGTGATTCTGGATATTGATCGTCATGCCCATGTCAGCTCCTCGCTGCAACGGTGGGATCCCCGATTTAAAATAGTGTCGGTTGGCGTGTTTATCGCCGCGATCGCTTTCATTCAGACGCTGCCTGTTGCCGTGATGGCGTTGACTTTGGCGAGTGTCATGATTTTCTTATCGCGAATTCCTGTGGCCTTCGTCGCCAAGTTGTTGCAATGGGTCGTCATGTTTCTGTTGCCTTTTTTTATCATTCTGCCCTTGTCCTATCCGGGGCACGATCATGGTCAGTTTCTCGGGATGGATTTTGCCTGGGAAGGTATCCGGCTGGCGTTGTTAATTGTCATTAAAGGCGTGACCATCGTCATGTGCGCGCTGGCGATATTCGGTACCAGCCGTTTTGACGTAGCCATGTTTGCGCTGCAACGGCTCAAATGTCCACATGTACTCGTACAGCTGCTGCTGTTCACTTACCGCTATATTTTCGTCTTTCTGGCCGAAATGGAGCGGATGGATACGGCAATGAAGGCGCGTGGTTTCATTAAAAGACCGAACGCCTATACCATTCGCGTGATGGGCGGATTTGTCGGGACTTTGCTGATTCGTAGTTTCGAACGGACTGAGCGTGTATTCAAGGCGATGCTATCGAAGGGCTATCAAGGCGAATTGCATTCGTTATTGGAATTTCACGCCGCAGGCAAGGATTACATCAAGTCGATTGTGATGGTGTCACTGGCAGTATTGGTGTTGTGTAGCGAATTTAGTGGACGCTTTCAAGCGGCTGTTCACAGCTGGTACTAACGGAGGATGCAGATCATGGCGGCCGATAATGCGATTCAAGTAGAAAACGTTCACTTCACTTATCCTGACGGACGTGAAGTGCTCAAAGGCGCCAATTGTACAATTCGCAAAGGCGAAAAAGTTGCGTTGATCGGGCCGAATGGCGCCGGCAAATCAACCTTCATGAGTTTATTGAATGGTGTCTCGTTGGCAACTTCTGGCAAGGTAATGGTCAGTGGTCTTGAAGTGCGCAAGGACAATCTGAAGGAAATCCGCCGCAAGGTTGGCATAGTCTTTCAAGATCCGGATGATCAATTGTTTTGTCCGACGGTATTTGATGATGTTGCCTTCGGTCCTCTGAATCTTGGTCTGCCGCGCGATGAAATTCAGCATCGCGTCGATGAAGCGCTGGAGACAGTCGGGCTGAAAGGGTTTGAACAGCGCTCATCGTTCCATTTGTCGTTTGGTGAGCGCAAGCGTCTGGCGCTGGCAACCGTGCTTTCATATCAGCCGGATATTTTGGTTTTCGATGAACCATCAACGAATATGGACCCGCTTAATCGTCGCAGGCTGATTGACTGGTTGAAGAAGTCGAATAAGACGATGTTGCTTTGCACGCACGATCTGGATATTGCGTTGGACGTGTGCGATCGTTGTCTTGTGCTTTCTGGAGGCCAGTTTGTCGCCGATGGCCCAGCATCAAACATCCTCTATGACCGCGAGTTGCTGGAGACGAATCATCTTGAGTTGCCGCTGGCGCTGATGACGCATGAGTTGTTGCATGAAAAGCTCAGTAGTGGGCAGATGGATGCGGAGCATAAACGGATTATCGCCAGTTTCCTGCATGCGCATCGTCATGCCCATGGGCCGGGTGATCATGATCATGTCCATATCCATTTTCATCCTCATGGACATACTCATTTGCATGATGATGTCAAAGATACGCATATTCATGAATTGTTGCGTATAGATGCGGTTAAGGGACCGGCTACCGCTGGCTCCTTATTGTCACGGCCACATGTGCATCCTCATCCACACCCTCACGATCATTCACATGATCACGGCGATGACCATAGTCATGACGGCGAACATTTTCATGTCCATGTGGATGACCGTGGTCATCCACATGTGTCAGAGAATCAAAATAACCCTAAGGGATAACGTCGATATTCAGCTTATCGCTGCCTGCACCGAAGCGATTGGTGGGTAGATGGAGTAATTGCCACTGAAACGGGTATTGGCCGGGAGTGGCGGGGGCTCTCACTGTGAAGCGAAATGTCTGAAACCCACCCGGCCTGAGTAGGGTGTTGCCAGGAAGTTCGATACGGCTGATGGTCCAGGTAAGGTCGTCACTGGCCTCAGTGGTTGCCAATGCATACTGACTCTTGGTCCAACTGGTTTTTCCTGTATTTTTAAATTGTAATACGACATTGTAATCGCGATTGGCGTTCATCTTTTGGGGGACATCCTGATAGACAAACTCGGCGTCGTCCCAAGGTTGTAGAGGTTGGACTACTTTAAGTCGGACGGAAGACGTGGGTTCGCCGAAACTGGTTTTGCCTTGATGCATTTGCCATTGCAGTGGGTATTCGCCCGGATGCAAGGGCGCGGTCATAGTAATACGAAAGGTGACAGTTTCACCGGCGGTAATGGTTTTGCCTTGGGGCAGGTCGATTCGTGTTAGCCAAGGTTCGCCACTGATCGGAGCCAGGTAATAATCACCATTAGACGTCCACGGTGTGCCACTTTTATTTTGGTACTGCACAATAGCAACAACATTTTCTCCGGCAGAGATGCGATCAGGCACCAGTTGCGACATGAGTTTTGCCCGGTAAGAAGGGTTCTGTTGAGCGCCAGTGTCGTGACTGGCATTGGTCTCGGCGCCGCTGATTTCATCTTCGGCGTGGAGGGGGCCGCAAAGCCAAGCCATTGCCAGCAAGGCCAGGCGTAGATTAAGGGTTCGTTGCGATCGCATCATGGCAATATTTAGATTTTCCTAATCCTTATATAGCGGCAGGTTCCAAAGTTCTTATGAATTATGTCACCATAAGGGTTTAACTCCAACCGAGGGACGGGTATGAAATATCAGAAATTAGCGGTGGCCGGGATTGTGGCGGTTGTCATGGGTGGACAGGCCGTAGCCGCCGAGCTTAAGACTTATGAACAACGTTTGAGCTATACCATCGGCGCCCAGTTTAGCCATCAGCTGAAACAGGAAGGAGTACCGTTGGATGTGGATGCGTTTTCGCAAGCGATGCAGGATGTTATGAAAGGCGGTACGCCCAAGCTCAAAGAAGAGGAAATGCGTGCAGTGCTGAATGAGTTTCAGCAGAAGCAGGCTCAGGTAGCGCAGCAGACGGGTGACAAGAATAAGCGCGAAGGCGAAGCCTTTCTGGCGGAAAATGGTAAAAAACCGGGCGTGAAGACGACGGCCAGCGGTTTGCAATACAAGGTCATCCAGGAAGGTAAAGGACCAAAACCAAAAGCCACGGATACGGTAACGGTCAATTATCGCGGCACTTTAATCAATGGTACGGAATTTGATAGTTCCTATAAACGCGGCGAACCCGCCTCGTTCCCGGTGAATCAGGTCATCCCTGGTTGGCAGGAAGCGATTCCGATGATGCCCAAGGGTTCAAAATGGCAAATCTTTATTCCCTCAAATCTGGCCTATGGACCAAAAGGAACGGGTGGCACAATCGGGCCAAATTCGACCTTGGTGTTTGAGGTCGAGTTGCTGGATATCAAGACGAAGTAATTGTCTTAATCGCCGTTTAGCCAGTTATTCTTGGCGCTGTGCAGCGATGAATTGCGCTCATAGGCGCAACGGTAGAATATCTTGACGGCATAACTATGGGGCGATTGTTCCCATAAATAGGCGTCGAGGATCGTGCGGAGCATGTCTTGGGAATAGCGAGGAGTCGAGGCGCTTTTAGTCTGAACCCTCGCTAATTCCAGGGCGTGTTCGGCAGGTACGCCGAGACGGGAATTTATCACCGAATCCAGACCAACCATGGCCCTACCATAGCAATCCTGTTCCGCTTCATCGGCGGGCAGGATTTCGTAGCTGCAGGCTAATCCTGTCCAGGAAAATAAAGCTATCAATATCATATAATTACGCTTTTTCATCGGTTGCCCTCCGAATTGCGTATTTCCCTGCCTTGGAAATTACAGTTTGTGACTCCCTTATTATAGTTATCGGCTTCCTGGGGCTGTTTATAAAGTACCCAGATAAGGCTTGGTTGGTGGCTGGCGATGGCCTAGAATGTCGGCTCTTATAGCTATCAAGGGTGAGGCCATGAGTCTATTGAAGGTATTTGATGCCCAAAATCCGGGTCAATTTGAGACCATCAGCCATTACGATGCGATTGCAACGCGATTGCATGGCGCTGGTGTGCGTTTTGAGCGCTGGCAGGCCGCCCAGCCCTTGCATGTAGACGCCAGTCAGGATGAGGTCATCGAGGCGTACCGCGAATCGGTGGATCAACTGATGGAAGAATATGACTTTCAATCGGTGGATGTGATCAGCCTCAAGCCCGACCATCCTGACCGTGAAGCCTTGCGTAAGAAGTTTCTCGATGAGCACATCCATACCGATTTTGAAGTGCGTTTCTTTGTTGAGGGTAAAGGCCTGTTCTACATCCACGCCGCTGACAAAGTGTACGGCATACGTTGTGAGCAAGGTGATTTAATCAGCGTCCCTGCCAATGCCAAACATTGGTTTGATATGGGAAGCGCGCCCAAGTTTAAGTGTATTCGGTTGTTTACCACGCCCGAGGGCTGGGTGGCACAATATACTGGCGACCCGATTGCTAAATTGTTTCCCACTTTTGAACAATTCTGAGCGGCATGTGATTAAAGCCATCGTCACCGATATTGAAGGCACGACTTCATCCTTGTCTTTTGTGAAGGACGTGTTGTTTCCCTATGCGCGTCAGCACCTTGCTGAATATGTAAAAGCGGAACACAAAAATTCAAAGGTTCTGAAAATTCTTGAAGAGGTGCGGGAACTGGTCGGCGATGCATCATGGACCCAAGCGCAATTGATCGAGCAATTGATTCGTTGGATTGACGAAGATAAAAAAATCACGCCGCTGAAATCGTTACAAGGCATGATATGGAAAGCGGGTTTTGAAGGCGGCGCCTTCAAGGGCCACGTTTATCCAGATGCGGTAGAATATCTTAAGCAATGGCATGCAAACGGTCTGCAATTGTTTGTCTTTTCTTCCGGTTCGGTGGATGCACAAAAGCTATTGTTTGGTTACAGCGAATTTGGCGATCTGAGGCCACTGTTCAGTGGTTACTTTGATACTAATATTGGTTCCAAGCGGGAAGAATCGGCTTATCGCCATATCATGGAAGATATTGGCTGCTCAGCGAATGAAATCTTGTTTCTGTCAGATATCAAGGAAGAACTTGATGCCGCGGCCGCGACCGGCATGCGGACAATACAGCTTGTCCGCGAACCGGTTGCTTTGGTTTCAAGTCATCGCCAAGTGGCGAGCTTTGATCAGATCGATCTGGTAGCGGTTGGCAATTAAAGGTAACTAGCCGAAATAATCCGGCTCATTGCCGGGTTTCCATTTAATATTGCAGCCAATACTCGGTTTTTGATCGGCGGAGATTGGCTTGCCGCCGAGTAATGCGTCTACAGCCGTGCGCAGGTCACGACCGGTCACAGGAATGTCATTCTTCGGTCGACTATCGTCAAATTGACCACGGTATACCAATTTTTGTTGTTGATTGAACAAAAAGAAATCCGGAGTACATGCGGCGTGATATTCTTGCGCCACACGTTGTGTCTCATCATACAAATAAGTGAAAGTATATCCTGCGGCGCGGAGTTCCTCTGCCATCTTTTCAGGGCTGTCATCGGGATATTTACTGGCATCGTTACTATTGATTCCCACAATCGCTAACCCTTTGGCCTGATATCCCTTGGCAAAGCTGGCTAACGCTGCTCTGATGTGTTTGACGTAGGGACAGTGATTGCACATGAATATAACGAGCAGTCCCTTGGCGGTCTTGAAATCATCACGGCGAAACAATTTGCCTGTTGGATCGGGGAGACAAAAATCTGGGGCTTGGGTATCAAGATCCAGCATTGTTGAAGGGGTTAAGGCCATGACGCAACTCCAGAGGTTAAATGTAAAAACTGATTGTAACCTTGACCGCAGATAAGGAAAAATAGGACATATGGTGTGCGAATTCGAATTCGGTATCTGTAGAATGGTTGGGTGGGGGATAACGGGCAAATGATGCGGTATTGGGTTCTGGGGATGTCCCTGTGGTTGGGCATGATGTCTGTGGCGGCGGCACAAAATGCCGTGCCGTTCGAAGTCTGGCTGGATCAGTTTAAACAAGAGGCGCTGTCTCGCGGCATCAAGCCTGCGACGCTGGAACGTGCCTTTGCTGATGTTCGTCATATTGATCGTGTGATTGAGCTGGATCGCAGCCAACCCGAATTCAAGTTGACCTTGGATCAATATGTACAACATGCAGTAACGAAACGGCGCATTAATAGGGGTAGGCAGCGATACCGCGAATATCGGCAACTTTTTAATGACATCAGGAAGCGTTACGGAGTACAGCCCCAGTATCTGTTGGCGTTCTGGGGGATGGAGACCGAGTATGGGCGCTCAACGGGTGGTTTTCCAATTATCGCGGCACTAGCCACCTTGGCTTATGATGGGCGACGCAGTGAATTCTTTCGTAGCCAATTACTAGATGCGCTGACGATTGTTGATCAGGGACATATTGAACCGGAAAAGATGATTGGCTCCTGGGCGGGGGCAATGGGACAGTCACAATTCATGCCCAGCACCTTCCTTAAATACGCCGTTGATTTTGATGGTGATCAACGTATCGATATTTGGAACTCGACCGCCGATGTGCTTGCCTCTGCGGCAAATTATCTTTCTCAGGTTGGTTGGCAGGATCATATGACTTGGGGACGTGAGGTGATTGTCCCCGAGGGAATCGATCCGGCAATGTTTGGGTATGAGCAAAGTAAATTATTGCCTGAATGGCAGGCGTTGGGTGTGCGACGGTTAAATGGTAAGAACCTGTCACAAAGAGAGCTTGCCGCCCATTTGATCCAGCCTGATGGCCCCGGCGGCAGAACCTTTCTGATCTATAGCAATTTCCGGGCAATATTGAATTGGAACCGCTCTGAAAAGTTTGCGGTTTCTGTGGGCACACTGGCTGACAGCATTATTAATGCAGAGAAGTAACGATGATGAATGATTCAACACCCAAGACGATTTATTTGAAGGACTATACGCTACCAGACTTTATTATCGACAGCATAGATCTGCATTTTGATCTCGATGAGACCGCAACCGTGGTCAAGTCATCAATGAAAATACGGCGGCGTGCCGATAATAAGTCAGCATTGATATTAGCGGGTCAGGATCTTGATCTGTTAAGCGTTATCCTTGATGGGAATGTGCTTGCTGAAGATGCCTATCAAGTTGACGATGAATCGCTGACGATAACATCATTGCCAACTTCCTTTTTTCTGGAAATAACTACTCGCATAAATCCAAAAGAAAATACGGCTCTTGAAGGGCTATATCTTTCCGGCGGCAATTTTTGTACGCAATGTGAGGCGGAAGGTTTTCGCCGCATCACCTATTACCTGGATCGTCCTGATGTGATGTCGTCGTTCACTACGACCCTGGTCGCCGATAAGGAGCGTTATCCGGTGCTGTTGTCCAATGGCAATTTGGAGGCATCTGGCGAACTGGAAGGGGGACGTCATTGGGCGCGTTGGCAGGATCCATTTAAGAAACCCTGTTATTTGTTTGCGTTGGTGGCCGGAAACCTGAGCTATATCGACGATGAGTTTGTCACTCGCTCCGGACGGAAGGTTTGTCTACGCATTTATGTGGAGGCGCATAATATCAACAAATGCGACCACGCGATGCGCTCGCTCAAACGTTCCATGAGATGGGATGAAGAAGTATTTGGTCGGGAATACGATCTTGATATTTATATGATCGTAGCCGTTGATGACTTCAATATGGGGGCGATGGAGAATAAAGGGTTGAATGTCTTTAATTCAAAGTTTGTATTGGCTGACCCCGATACGGCAACCGATGCAGATTATCTGAATATCGAAGGTGTGATTGGTCACGAGTATTTTCATAATTGGTCGGGGAATCGAGTTACCTGCCGGGACTGGTTCCAGTTAAGTCTTAAGGAAGGATTCACGGTGTTTCGTGACCAAGAATTCAGTGGCGACATGTTTTCGCATGCAGTGAAGCGAATTGAAGAAGTAAACCAGTTGCGGAGTATGCAGTTTACTGAGGACGCCGGGCCAATGGCTCATCCCGTACGTCCGGAATCCTATGTCGAGATCAATAATTTTTATACGCTCACCGTTTACGAAAAAGGCGCCGAAGTGGTGCGGATGATTCGTACGCTGGTGGGGAAAGAAGGGTTTCGTCGCGGCAGTGACCTGTATTTCGAGCGCCATGATGGCCAGGCGGTGACTACGGAAGATTTTGTTGCTGCCATGGAGGATGCCAACCAAGTTAACCTTTCGCAATTTAAACGCTGGTATAGCCAGGCGGGTACCCCACTGGTCAAGGTTGTAGATGAGTATGACCAGAAAGCACAGCGCTACAGATTAAAATTCCAGCAAAGTTGCCCGGAAACCCCAGGTCAGCCCATCAAGCAACCTTTTCACATTCCAATCGTGACCGGATTGCTGGATGAAACCGGCCAGGCGTTGCCTTTGCAGCTTTCGGGGGAAGTCTCGGCTTCAGCTGAGAGCCGTGTGCTTGAATTGCGTGATGCGGAACAGACTTTTGTATTTTCCAGTATAAAAAAACGTCCGGTACCCTCACTGAATCGACACTTTTCATCGCCTATCAAGTTGGAGTTTTCCTATACCGATAGCGATCTTGCCTTTTTGATGGCGAATGATAGCGATGAGTTTAATCGCTGGGATGCCGGCCAGCAGTTGGCATTGCGAGTGATAAGAGAGTTAGTAGGGCAATGGCAGAAAACCGCCAATTTCGATCTTTCGGCGTTGGGTGAATCTGCACAGGTATTTTTGGGTGCCTATGAGCGTTTGTTGCATGATGAAAATGCAGACAAGAATTTATTGGCAGAAGCGTTAACACTGCCCAAAGAAAGCTATATATGTGATTTTATCCACCCCGTTGATCCCGAAGCCATTCATGGTGCCCGTTGGTATTTGATACAGGCACTGGCGCGCCGTTTTGGGGAACGTCTGGAAACACTGTATCGCAAATACGATCAGGGGAAGCATTATTCAATTGATCCGGACGCCATCGGTAAGCGGCGGATGCGTAATCTGAGTCTGGCCTTGCTGGGGACTGTGGGAGACAAGGCAGACATAGCGCGCGGTTACGATCAATTTCAGCGCTCCGACAATATGACGGATGTCATTGCCGCACTATCCAGTCTGAGTCATATTGACTGTTCTGAGCAGCAACAGGCGTTTGATGCCTTTTACCAGAAATGGCAGCAGCAACCATTGGTGGTAGATAAATGGTTGATGTTGCAAGCGCTGTCCCGTTTGCCGGGCACCGTGCATAAAGTAATCGAATTGCAACAACATCCGGCATTTAATATAAAGAACCCGAATAAGGTACGTTCACTGATCGGGGCATTTGCACAAGGAAACTTGGTGAGATTCCATCAGGCAGACGGCGAAGGTTATAAGTTGTTGGCCGATGTTGTAGCGACCTTGAATTCGCTCAATCCACAAGTGGCAGCGAGAATTGTGACGCCATTGATTCATTGGCGACGTTATGGCGTTGAGCGCCAGGCGTTGATGCAGACGCAATTGCAGAAACTGCTTGCTATTCCTGGCTTATCAAACGATCTCTATGAAGTGGTCAGCAAGGCGTTAGTCTAGGTGATATGCTGGTGATCGGTAATCTTCGCAAAATGCCAGTGTTGCTGGCAACGCCAGTGAATTATTGCTTATTGCTTGGGGAAAATAGTATTGAATTAAATCCATTATTGGGCAAGAAACTGGTGCTGCGGTTTTCCGGCGAGATTAATTGTATCCATTGTGGCCGAAAGACAAGTAAAAGTTTTCAACAGGGTTATTGTTTCCCTTGTATGCGTTCCTTGGCTGAATGTGATTCTTGTATTGTTAAACCCGAAACCTGTCATTTCGATCAGGGGACCTGCCGTGAGCCTGAATGGGCGAAGGCGCATTGTTTTCAACCGCATATTGTCTATCTCGCGAATTCTTCGGGAGTCAAGGTAGGGATTACCCGTCAGAATCAGGTACCGACGCGCTGGATAGATCAGGGAGCGACGCAGGCATTACCCGTGTTTAAGGTACAAAACCGTTTTCAATCAGGGCTGATGGAGGTTGTGCTGAAACAGCATGTCGCTGATCGTACCGATTGGCGCAAGATGTTACGCGGAGAAAATGAGACTCTCGATTTATTGGCAATCCGTGACGATCTGCTTCAGCGATGTAAACCCGAAATCGACCCCTTGATAGATCGTTTTGGTGGCGCCGCGATTGAGCTTTTATCTGACGTTAAAATCACTGCGATCAATTATCCCGTGTTGCAATATCCAGAAAAGGTTAAATCGCTGGATTTTGATAAGACGGAGAATATTTCAGGAATACTTCAGGGAATTAAGGGGCAATATCTAATTTTGGATAGCGGTGTGATTAACATTCGTAAGTTTGGTGGCTATAAAGTCGAGTTTGAGTATTAATCGATGGATCTGGAATTCTGGCGCGAGCGGTGGCAACAAGGACAGATCGGGTTTCATCAGGCTGAATACAATCCGTACCTGACGAAGCATTGGCCGACATTGATGCTTCATGGCAAGGGAAGTGTATTTGTACCCCTCTGTGGCAAGTCACGAGACATGCTGTGGCTGCGTGAGCAGGGGCATTCAGTGATGGGGATTGAGGGGAGTGAGACCGCCATCGCTGAGTTCATCCGTGAGACGGGTGGAACATGGTCGGTGCAGCAGCAAGGCCCTTTTTTGGCCCATACCACTCCCGGGATCACCCTCCTGGAAGGCGATTTCTTTGATCTGACCCCCGATGATCTCTCAGACATCAGAGCAGTGTATGACCGAGCCGCGATGGTGGCTTTCCCACGTGAGTTGCGGCGCCGTTACCAGCAGCATCTGAGTGACATCCTCCCCCCGACCGCCAAAATCCTGTTGATTACCATGGAGTATGATGCTGGGCTCATGTCCGGTCCACCTTTTGCGGTGATGGTGGATGAGGTGAAGGATGCCTTTGGGAGGGCGTTTGCTATCGAAGACCTGGGGCCGGTAGAGGTGCTGGAATATAACCCACGATTTCAGGAGCGTGGGCTCACTTGGTTACGGGAACGGTGTATTTTTTTGCGTAAATATTGAAGAATTGTTATAACATTTAATTATAAGCAATAAAAACAAATAGTTATCCTTGCCCCGAAATCCATATCCGATAATGGCCATAACTTATTGATTTTATATGAATTGGCATTAAAAATATGCTCAAGTTCACACTTTAACCTATTGAAAAGTAATATAAAATTGAGCGAAACCCGTGATCGTGCTAGAATGCCTTCTATGTTGAACAAGCAGCTTAGGCTGCTCTAACTGAAAGCAAGTAACCCGAAAGGACTCACCCCTTCTGGTTTCCCCCATAGGGAGCAGAAGACATCGTTTTCCCCGAGATGGAATTTGGCGACGGGAAAGCGGAGGAGAAAATCAGGGCCAATTGAGTGAGGTATAGAGAGATGGCTGACGCTAAACGAAAATTTCAGAAACGTACTGACATTAGTAAGAACGTACGTTTGCGCACCATGATGGTCAGCGGCGTTGTGGCGTTGACCAGCGCAAGCATGGTGCTGATGTCCGAGCCTAAAAATGCCTCTGCCAACGGTGAGGCGTGCCTTAACCAAAATATTTCCATGGTTGATCGGGACCATGTCATTAGCGGTCTTTTTGGTCTGGACGCCTTTGCCAAAGGTGTGCAGGGTGACCAGTCCGAAGCGGGCATGTTCTGGAATCCCGTGAGCAAGAGCTGGTTGACCGAACAGCAGCAATCCCTGCTCAAGATGGCCTATGAAGTCGGTTATGCCGATGGTGGCGAGGCTCATGCTGAGTTGTTGCAAGCGGTCATGATGCAGGAGACTGCGGCGGGTTTGTTGGGTCGAATTGGCCATATGTCGGCGCCTGTGGGTAAGCGTTCATACGGTGTCATGCAGGTGAAAGTGACTGCGGCTCGCGACGTGTTCCAATATATGGATGAGCCTGTGGAATATCGCAGTGATGAGGAATTGATCGCCCATTTGATGAGCGACGATAAATTCAATATCAGCGTGGCTTCGAAGTTCTTGTTGATGTTGAAGGAAAAGACCCGCACTACGGACCAATTGTTGGTGGCGTACAATATCGGGCTGTCGGGTTCGCGATCTATTTCTGAGGCGTCTAGTTTCAAGTATGTGGTGAAGGTGAAGCGTAATATGAATGGTGTCATCAAACCATTTAATCAGCGTTTCGTCGCCATAAGCGAAGGCGTGGCACGCGGCGCCTAGTTTTAGCAATCTTTCTATATATCTTCTAAACCAAATCCAGTGACTGATAGAATACCGATGATCGGGATTCTATCAGTCTGCTATTTTTCCCTGAACAGGCGGTTTAGGTGCGCTATTGAAGTAATGGATATGTTCAGGGGCGACCGCGCCACCTGAAATCACAAAGGTCATGGCTTGTTCCATGGTCCAGTCAGTCGAAATCAGTCTTTCCACAGGCACAATTTCCAGATACCCCGAGGTTGGGTTTGGAGTGGTGGGTACATAGACGGCAGCCAATTCCCGGCCTGTGGTTTCATCTATAAGAATCCGGGTCACGAGACCAACCGTTTTCATGTCGGACGAAGGAAATTCGATCAAAACCACGCGCTGGACATCGCCACCTGGTTTTTGTTGTAACACGGTAAGCAATTTCTTAGTCGAGCCATAAATGGTTTGCACAAACGGAATGCGTCCGATCAGTTGCTCGATCAGTTCAATAAGTTTTTTGCCAATGACCCGATTGGCGAACCAGCCCAAAGTATAAAGTCCCAGTAGCGTGATCATGACAGCGAAGGTACTCTGAAACAACGGATCGGTCAGCCATCGGGCAAAAGGGGGAAGCGCTGGCGCACTCAGGTCAGATAGGGCATTGATCCAGGGAAGACTGATGTTTCGCAACTTTTCCATGATGAAGTTGAAAATGATCCAGGTGATCCAGATCGGGATCACGGTCAGAATTCCGGTGATCAGATAGCGCTGGAGATGAGGTAGAAATTTGGATTTTGATGGTGATGCCATGTTCGATACTGCCTCGCTACTGCGGATTCTTTAGGATACTGAGCCCGCAGATTATACTCGATTTTCGGAGGTTTAACGCCCTGCTGCAGCTCAGAGGTGTATTGATGGGGCCGATGAATTAAGATGTTGAAATTAAATGTCGATTTTAATCTGGGATTGAGTGGGCGATAACGGGATGGAACACGGAGTTCTTTGGCAGGTTGTGATGTTATTGACCACCGCAGTAGTGGCGGTCGCCGTATGTAAACGCTATCGACTGCCTTCGGCGCTGGCTTATTTTGTCGTGGGTGCTTTCATCGGACCTGAGGGGTTTAAACTCATCCCTCGCACCGAAGATGTGCAGTTCCTGGCTGAGTTTGGCGTTGTCTTCCTGTTATTTACGGTAGGTCTGGAGTTTTCGCTCCCCATCTTGATGGCGATGAAGCGCGTCGTCCTGGGATTGGGGGCGGCCCAGGTCGTCGTAACCACAGCAGTTGTCGGGGCGATCGCCTGGTTGATTGGCTTGCCGGGGGAGTCTGCTGTCGTACTCGGTGGGATGCTGGCGATGTCATCGACCGCCATCGTGATCCGGCAATTGACCGAGCAGTTGGAAATCAACTCCCGTCATGGTCGCTTGGCCGTTGGGATTCTTTTATTTCAGGATCTCGCGGTAGTTCCCTTCCTGATCTTGATTCCCGCCCTGGCTGCGGGTGATACCAGTTCGTTGGCGTCTGAATTGGTGTTGGCGCTGATCAAGGGTGTCGTGGTCATCGTGGTCATGATGTGGTTGGGGTATAAATTATTACGCCCCTTGTTTCGTGCGATTGCCGCATTTCACTCCGCAGAGTTATTTACGCTGACGGCCTTGTTATTTGCATTGGCGGCAGCATGGATCACGCAGGCGTCTGGATTATCAATGGCGTTAGGTGGCTTCCTGGCGGGCATGATGATTGGCGAGACCGAATTTAAACACCAGGTTGAGGCCGATATTCGTCCATTCCGCGATGTGTTGATGGGTTTATTCTTTATCAGCATCGGGATGTTGCTGGATTTGCCGGCGATTTTTTCCAATTTACATTGGATTCTATTGCTCTTGCTGGTGGTGACATTATTTAAAATTATTTCGATCATGTGGGTCACCATGATGGATGGCGCTCCTAAAGGAGTTGCATTGCGAACCGGGATTGTACTGGGACAATCGGGTGAGTTTGGGTTGGCATTGTTAATGTTGGCCTTTGCCTCCGGTTTATTCACGGAAAATTTGACCCACATTATCGCGGCAACCATGGTGTTGAGCATGGCGCTAGCGCCTTTTCTATTACAAAGAAATGGAGTGATGGCCAAAATATTTTGTGCGGAAAGTTACAGTCGAAACCGACAGGAAATTCTTGATGATATTCAAAACGCATCTCAAGGATTGGCAGGGCATGTAATTATTTGTGGCTATGGCCGTACCGGACAAAACATTGGCCATTTGTTGGAACAGGAAGGTTTCCAATACGTCGCACTGGATTTGGACGCCAGTCGTGTCAATGAAGCGAAAGAGGCGGGCGAACCCGCGAGCTATGGGGACTCGACACATCATAATATTTTGCAGGCAGCTGGCCTGGCCACCGCACGTGCAGTGGTGATTACCTATGATGATGTCCCGGCGGCAGAGAAGGTGTTGATCAATGTACGGAATGTGCGGCCTGACATTCCGGTGTTGGTACGAACCAGCGATGATTCGGCGCTAGAGCGTTTACAAAATGCCGGGGCGACGGAGGTGGTGCCAGAGACCCTGGAGGCGGCACTGATGTTGGGGTCGCACCTATTCCTGCTATTGAATTTGCCAGTGACCCGGATCCTACGGCGGATGCAGGCGGTCAGAAACGACCGTTATCACTTGCTCAGGGCTTTCTTCCCGGGGCAGGATCCGGACTCGGTCGAGGGGGTTGAACCCTTTAAGGAACGGTTACATTCAGTGACTCTCCCACCCAAGGCCTATGCGGTGGGTAAGTCATTAGGGGCTTTGGAATTAGAGACCATCAATATTACGGTTACCGCAGTGCGTAGAGGTGGGGTGCGCGGTTCAAATCCAAGTCCATTGATGCAGCTTCAGCCAGGAGACACCTTAGTGCTTTATGGAACGCCTGAAGATATTGTCCGTGCCGAAGGGGTCTTGATCTCCGGTTAAAACAAGTTTCTATTTCTTTCTTTTTACATGGTTAAGTTCCAAAAAGACCGGTCGATAACGAAGCCAGAAGGGTGGATTCTGGAGAAGCTGATCACAGTTTGGAGCGCCTGCTCCAAATGTTCATTTTCTCAAGAGTTATTGGCAAACGGTAAAGGACTAGGGTGAACGCGCAATGGACAATCAAACTCAGGCAGTCGGTGTCGTTGAAAATCTGGACGTATTGAAAGACATTCTCGAAAACGCCCCCATCAACATCATGATGGCAGATGCAAATGAGAATGTGGTGTTTATAAATCGCAAGGCACGCGAAGTGCTGACTGCTGTTGAATCTGAGTTGGCGAAATATCTGCCGGGATTCAAAGTGGCAGAGGTGATGGGGGGAAGTATTCACCGTTATCATCGCGACCCTAGTGCAATTAAACGTTTGTTGGAAAATTTACGCCCGGGTGATAAACGGCAGGGTGAAATCAAGCCGGGACACTTTGTGTTCGAGCACGAGACCCGCGTTCTGGTCGATCGCGAGGGCAAGCGCCTTGGTTATGTTGTGCAATGGCATGACGTCACGGAAAAGCGACAGAAAGAAGAGCAGGCATCGCGTTTACAAACGGCCATTGACGGCGCTCAAACAGCGATGATGACAATCGATCGCGATTTGGTCATCACTTATTCCAATGAGCAAACCAAAGCGTTGATGCGTGAACATGGTCAGGCGCTGAAATCTCTTTATCCCTCCTTTGATCCAGAGCGACTGGTGGGGACTTGCATCGATATTTTCCATAAGAATCCGGCGCATCAGCGCAAGCTGTTGTCCGATCCATCGAATTTGCCCTTTGAAACCGATATTAAAGTCGGTCCGTTGACTTTCCATATTTGTGTCAATGCCATTAATAATCTTGAAGGTAAATATGTCGGTAATACCTTGGAATGGTCCGATGTAACAACATTGCGCGCTCGGGAAGATGAGGTGGTGCGCCTACAAGGATCGGTCGAAGGCGCTATGACAGCGATGATGCGAATCGACCGTGATCTTGTTATTACCTATGCCAATAAATCAACGCTAGAACTTCTGCGCAAGCACGAAGACAAGTTGCGCTCTTTGTATCGCGGTTTCAGCGTCGATAAACTGATCGGTACCTGTATCGATATTTTCCACAAGGATCCTTCACATCAACGCAAGCTGCTCGGAAATCCAAGTAATCTGCCTTACTCGACTGATATCGCCGTTGGACCGTTAATTTTTCGCATCAACGTGACCGCAATCATGAATGGTGCGGGTGAGTATGTAGGTAATAGCCTTGAGTGGTCCGATGTGACTGAAACCAGGCAAAAAGAGCTTGATGTTGCTCGTTTGCAATCAGCTGTTAACGGAGCTAGCACCAATATAATGCTGTGCGATGCTGATCTAACGATCACTTATGTGAATCCAGCAGTAGTAGAAATGCTGGTCAAGAGGGAGGGCGTCTTACGTCAAGCATTCCCGGGATTTGAAGCGCGCAATCTGATTGGTAAGTGTATTGATATGTTCCACAAGAATCCGGCTCACCAGCGTGCCTTGCTTAAGGATAAGCAGCGCCTGCCCGCCAAGGCTGAAATCAAGGTGGCTGACCTTCAGTTTGAGGTTAATGCCACAATGATTATCGGTCCGAAGGGTGAGTACATGGGTAACATGGTGGAGTGGCGTGATATCACCGAACAGAAGGATGCAGAGGCTCAGTTGCAGGGGCTGATTGAAGCCGCCTCAGCGGGTCAGCTTGATAAGCGCATTGATGCCAGTCGCTATTCAGGATTTATGAAAGTTCTCGGTGACGGCGTTAACTCGATGTTGCAGGCAATCGTTGAACCACTGACCGAATCGATCCGTGTCATGCAGAGTCTGGCCGAGGGTGACTTGACCCAAACAATGGAAGGCGCTTACGAAGGCGAATTCGCTGTGCTTTGTGATGCCCTGAATAGCTCAATGAACAAGTTGCAGAATATGATCACTGAGATCACAGAGTCCGCCAATAGTATTGCGGGTGGCGCATCTGAAATTTCAAAGGGTAATGCCGATCTGAGTCAGCGTACCGAAGAACAGGCGTCGTCAATTGAGGAAACTGCATCGACCATGGAAGAAATGACCA
Organism: Gammaproteobacteria bacterium; assembly: GCA_016200485.1. Taxonomy (NCBI): domain Bacteria; kingdom Pseudomonadati; phylum Pseudomonadota; class Gammaproteobacteria; species Gammaproteobacteria bacterium. The sequence continues at coordinate 159,136 of JACQEP010000014.1, read as the reverse complement.
GTGTCGTCAAGCAGAATGCCGATAATGCGCGTCAGGCCAATCAGTTGGCCAGCAGTGCTCGTCAACAAGCCGAAAAAGGTGGGGAAGTGGTCGGTGATGCAGTACGGGCAATGACTGAAATTAACGCCAGTAGTAAGAAGATCGAAGACATCATCAGTGTCATTGATGAAATTGCCTTCCAAACCAACTTGTTGGCTCTGAATGCGGCAGTAGAAGCGGCTCGTGCCGGTGAGCAAGGTCGCGGTTTTGCGGTGGTGGCCGGTGAGGTACGTAGTCTGGCGCAACGCAGCGCGGCTGCAGCGAAGGAAATCAAGACGCTGATCAAGGATAGTGTATCGAAAGTCGATGAAGGCAGCCGCTTGGTCGATGCTTCAGGTAAGACACTTGAAGAAATCGTGGTCGCCTCCAAGAAGGTTAGCGATATTATCGCCGAGATTGCGGCGGCAGGTCAGGAGCAGGCTGCAGGTATCGATCAAATCAACAAGGCGATTTCGCAACTGGAATCTGTGACACAGCAAAATGCGGCCTTGGTCGAAGAGGCGGCTGCCGCCAGCGAATCGATGGCCAATCAAGCCGAAACCCTGCAGGATCTGGTCGGTCAGTTCAAGGTGGATCAAGTCGTGGAAGCTCCGCCAGTTCGTCATAAGGCTAAAGCATCTGCAGCGGCTCCGGTTCGTAAAGCGGCACCTGCTGCTCCTCCGGTACGCAAGGCAGCCAAGCCTGCAACGGCAGCCCCAGCCCCAGCTCGTAAGGCTAAGCCGGCAGCTGGCGGGGATGCCGATGGCGAGTGGGAAGAGTTTTGATCCCTTAGCTATTAGGTGACATGACAAGGCCGACAAATGTCGGCCTTGTTGTTTGTGACGGATAACCAGGATTAATGGTAATTTAAAGGTTAATCAACTACAGTGCTTTCTAATTACTAGCGTGAGATTGAGGAGTTAATGAGCTGGGAAGCGTGGTTTACGCTCGCTGTCATTGCCTTGTGTATTGGAACTTTGGTCATGACTCGCTGGGCGGTGGATGTGGTTCTGATGGGCGGGCTTACCTTGTTGCTTGTGGCCGGGGTGTTGTCGCCACAACAGGCGCTTGAGGGCTTGGCCAACGAAGGTATGGTCACTGTCGGTGTGTTGTTCATTGTTTCCGCAGCGATGCGCGAAACAGGGGCGATACAATGGATCGCTCACTATTTGTTTGGGCAACCAAAATCGATCAGTGGTGCACAATTGCGCATGATGGCGCCGGTAGCGGCACTCAGCGCCTTTTTGAATAACACGCCTCTAGTGGCGATGATGATCCCGGCAGTGACGGATTGGGCAAAAAAACATCAGGTGCCTGTGTCAAAGTTACTGATGCCACTGAGTTATGCGGCGGTTGTCGGTGGCACTATCACCTTGATTGGCACCAGTACCAACCTCGTCGTCAATGGCTTGGTGAAAAAACATGCGGGCGATGGCGCCGGTTTCGGATTGTTTGATCTCGCCTGGCTCGGGATACCCTGTACTGTATTGGCGTTGATATATATCCTGATTGCGGGACGCTGGTTGTTGCCCAATCGTCAATCGCCGATCTCCCAGTTAGCCGATGCCCGGCAATACACTGTGGAGATGATGGTCGAGGCGGGTAGTCAGCTAGTAGGAAAAACGATCGAGGCGGCAGGTTTACGCCAGTTGCCGGGAATGTATCTGATCGAAATTGAGCGGGGAGAACATATCCTTCCCGCCGTGGCGCCACAGACTATTCTTAATGCCAATGATCGCCTGGTCTTTGCGGGCGTTGTCGACTCAATTATCGATTTACAAAAGATACGGGGATTGAAGCCGGCGACGGATCAGGTATTCAAACTCGATGCACCACGCAAGGAGCGTTGTCTAATCGAGGCAGTCGTTTCAGATTCTTGCCCGCTGGTGGGTAAGACAATTCGGGAGGGCCGGTTCCGTACTCAATATAACGCGGCGATCATTGCTGTAGCCCGCAATGGTGAACAAATCAAGCGCAAGATTGGTGATATCGTGTTGCAGGCAGGGGATACCTTGCTGCTGGAAGGATCACCGACCTTTGCCGAACGCTACCGTAATTCACGTGATTTCTTTTTGGTGAGCTGTCTCGAAGACTCAACACCGCCCCAACATCAACGGGCGCCACTCGCACTTGGCATCTTGGTGGCGATGGTGCTCGCTGTTGGTTTTGATCTGTTATCGATGTTACAGGCCGCCATGCTGGCCGCTGGAGCGATGATCATGACCCAGTGCCTAAGTGGTAATACGGCGCGACGTTCGGTCGATTGGCAGGTGTTGATTGTGATTGCAGCCTCTTTTGCATTGGGTGAAGCGCTGCAGAATAGTGGCGCGGCGACGCGTCTTGGGGAGTTGGTGCTGCAAATTGCCGATCAGCCTTGGCTGGCGCTGGTACTGATTTATTTTTCGACGATATTGATTACCGAGCTGATTACCAATAATGCAGCGGCGGTGTTGATGTTTCCGATTGCAATCTCGGTTGCCGATAAACTGCATGTTAATTTCATACCCTTTGCCGTTGCAGTAATGTTCGCGGCATCGCTGGGATTTTCCACGCCCATCGGTTATCAGACCAATCTGATGGTCTACGGACCTGGAGGATATCGGTTCAGCGATTTCCTGCGGATGGGGATACCGTTGACGATCCTGTTAGGAGCGGTGGCTGTGTTTATGATCCCCATGATCTGGCCGTTTTGATGACCACGGTTGAGGCTTTGGTGTAAAATGCCGTAGCGATTTCCGACAATCGGCGGAAATGATCATTACCCATTTAAAATCAAACAGTTAAGGTGATGTATGACGGTCTCTAAAAACATCCAATGGCATCAGGCGACGATCAAGCGTGACGATCGTGAGCAGCAAAATGGCCATCGCAGCGCCATTTTATGGTTCACTGGCTTGTCCGGAGCAGGTAAATCAACTCTGGCCCATGCGGTGGAAGATCGCTTGCACCAAATGGGATGCCGTACCTACGTCCTTGATGGCGATAATATTCGTCATGGCTTGTGCAAGGATCTCGGGTTTTCCGATAAAGACCGCACCGAAAATATCCGTCGTATTGGTGAAGTCGGTAAATTATTCGTAGAGGCCGGTGTTATAGCATTAACGGCATTTATTTCTCCATTTCGTTCTGATCGCGATGCCGTCCGGGCGTTGGTGAAAGAGGGTGATTTCATCGAGATCTATTGCAAATGTGCACTCGATATCTGTGAAGAGCGTGACGTTAAAGGTTTGTATAAAAAGGCGAGAGCGGGAGAGATTCCACATTTCACTGGTATCAGTTCCCCTTATGAAGAGCCGCTGAAACCCGAGATCGCCGTTAATACTGGCGAGCAAAGCTTGGAGCAGAGTGTTGATCAAGTGATTAATACACTGCGCAGTCGCAGCATTGTGAAATAAATATCAATCTCCGGAACTGAATCTTATGGCGGATTTCTATCGCCTGCTTAGACCTCTGGCATTCGCTCTGGAACCTGAAGTTGCACATCATGCAGCTTTAGGTGCAGCGCGGATTGCCGAGCGCTTTGGCATAAAACCTTTTGCTTATACCGTCAAAACGAGGCCCGTGAGAGTGATGGGCCTTGATTTTCCCTCGCCAGTGGGTTTGGCAGCCGGGCTGGATAAAAATGGTGAGTATATTGATGCCTTGGCGGCATTGGGCTTTGGGTTCATTGAAATTGGGACCATCACACCAAGACCGCAGTCGGGGAATCCCAAGCCACGCTTATTTCGTCTGCCGGAGGCCGAGGCGATTATCAATCGCATGGGATTTAACAATCATGGGGTCGATGCCCTGATTGCCAATGTGAAGCGGGCTCGGTACCGGGGCATATTGGGTATCAATATCGGTAAAAACTTTGATACGCCGATTGAAAAGGCAGTGGATGATTATCTCTATTGTCTACGCCGCGTCTATCCCTATGCTAGTTATATCACGGTTAATATTTCATCGCCGAATACCGCCAATTTGCGGCAATTGCAAAGTGAAGCCATGATTGGTGGTTTGCTGGAACGCTTGAAGGAAGAACAACGGCGTCTGATAGATACGCATCAACGTTATGTGCCGCTGGCAGTGAAAATTGCGCCGGATATGACTGATGAACAAATCGTCGTTATCAGTGAAGCTTTTCTCCAATACAAAGTGGATGCAGTGATTGCAACCAATACGACGATTTCACGTCAGGGGGTGGAAAATCTCGCCGATGCCGATCAGCAGGGAGGGCTGAGTGGAGCACCGCTGATGCAGCGCTCGACAGAGGTTGTGCGTCAATTGCATCGGATATTGGGTGAAGAAGTGCCGATTATCGCCGCCGGTGGGATCATGAGTGGCGCAGATGCATTGGCCAAGATTAATGCTGGCGCCAAGTTGGTTCAGTTGTATACTGGATTGATATACCGTGGCCCAAAATTAATCAATGATATTTATAAGGTATTGTGTGGTGTGCATTAATCCTGAATTGATTTGGATTTGCTAAGTCAAATATGTTGGCACATTGGCCCTTGGCCGGAGTTGCTTAGTCTTCAGCAGATTATGAATTGAGGAGTAGGCGGTTATGCGTGAATATATACGTCATCCCTCGGATATCCCGATTCAGTTTCAGATTGATGAATTGGCGATCAACGATACTGAATACCTCAATAACGTCAGCTTTGGCGGTTTGTCTTTCCGCGCCAAGGTGCGGGTTAAAGCGGGCACTGTCATCGCGATCAAGATTCCCTTTGTGCAGCCAGCATTTGAAACGCACGCCCGTGTAAAGTGGTGTCGTAAACGTGGCGATCACTATGATGTCGGGGCTGCATTCATTGATTCTGAAGAAGCCTTTCAGGCGCGGATGGTAGAGCAAATTTGCCATATCGAGCACTACAAGCGTGAGGTCGAACTCAAGGAAGGCCGTTATTTAACGGGTGAGCAGGCGGCATTGGAATGGATCAAGCGTTATGCAGACAAGTTTCCCAATATTAAATCGAAGCGGAGTTTTGAAAAGCATAACGCGTGATATCTTGTTTTTCTGCGTAGTTTAGCCACTTATTCTCGGTCCCAAGAGGCATCCCTGTATCTATCTCTTGCATAAGTACTCCGGTATGCGAATGATATGTGGGGTTTGCTTATCACAGGCAACACCTCTAATAAATCAGTATATTGTGCCGATAATCTTATTATGGTATTTATTGTGTGTTATTTCATGAGGCTGCTGTTATGGGTGTTCCCCCACAAGAAACAGCGGATGACGCTAAGCCCGCCGTCGACGGCAGCTTTCGTCTGCTCCTCTCCGAGGATCAATTCATGGTTTATCTCGACGAGATCACAGCGCCTCAAAATGGGGGTAAGCCTGTCACCGTCGACGACGTTCTGAAAGAACTCAAGAAACAGAAACTGACTCAGGGCATCGATAATGCCAAGATTGGCGAGATTATCGATGCTTTTCATGCTGGCACATTACAATTCGACCCCCCGTCAAAAAACAAGTTTCGTAAAGCCACCCCCAAGGAAAATCTTTGCATCGCCGCAGGTGAAAAGCCTGTGCTTGGCGAAGACGGTGTCCTGATTTGGCTATTGGACGAAGAGCAGATAAAACATAACAATTGTGCTGTTCTCCCGGGTGAGATTATTGCGACTTATCAACCCGCCACCAGCGGGAAAGAAGGTAAAAATGTGCTCGGAAAAACGATTCCCACCAAAGCCGGAGCCAATAATTTTCCGCGAATGGGTATAGGTATTGAAACATCGACAACAGATAAGGGTGAACAATATCAGGCGAAATGGCTGGGGAGTATTAAATATGATGTCAGTGGCGGATCTGTTGCGCTCAGCGTGGAACCAGGAGTTTCGATTTCAGAAGATGCGATGGAAGTGCATCTTGATATTTATGCCAAGTCAATTTCCGATACACCGATTCAAAGTTCTCATATAGCCGCTCTGTTGGAGACTCACGGAGTACGACATGGGATCGATGAAAATGCAATTCAAGAGGCGCTGGTTAAGGCAGAGCAATTATCGAGTGGCAAGAAAATTGGATCTGTGAGCCAGGTTCTTGTAGCCAAGGGGGTGCCTGTACAGGACGGCAAAGATGCGCGTCTTGTACTCAGCTACGATAATAAAAATGCGGGGATGGAGCTTGCCGGTGGCCGCATTGATTTTCGGGAAAAGAGTTATCCATGGAATGTAAAAAAAGGCGATAAGGTGGGTTACTTGCTGGAGGCCAAAAATGCGGCTGATGGGCGATTGGTGACAGGTGAAGTAATAGAGGCAAAACAACCCAAAGAAATTGAGATTGAACTGGATGGGTTGCATAAGGATGAGCACGGCAGGTTGATTGCTGACAAGGATGGTGCGCTGATTATTAGTACTAGAAGTTTGTATATAGTAGAGGTTCTTGAAATCAATGGTGATATTGGTCAAAAGACAGGCAATGTGCATAGTGATATCCCGGTTCATGTGACAGGATTTGTTGAGCCAGGATTTAAGCTGGAGAGTAAAAGAGAAATCATTATCGATAATAATATTGAAGACGCTGATGTGAGATCAGGTGGCGATGTTTTAATCAAGGGCGGAATTCGTGGAATGAAGAGCGAGGTTTTCGCGCCAGGTGAGGTGAATGTTGGATTCATAGAAAACGCAAAAGTTTTCATTAATGGCCATCTTACGGTGCATGGCAGCATTATTAACAGCGAAATTGGATCGAATGGCGACATTGTGGTCGGCGCTGAAAATGCCAAGGCCTCTATAATTGGTGGGGTCGTTACCGCGCATAATAGAATTGAATCGGCATGTCTAGGGTCAAAAATTTATTCCAAGACGATTGTGAAAGTTGGTTTTTCGCAAGAAACCAGACGTGAATTTAATAAGCTTGAGGCCGATTTCGAAGTGAAGAATAAGGAGCTTGAGCAGCTTGATCAAATTGAATATCGTCATAAACATTATCCCATGGGTGACAGTCAAGCAATCCTTGCCAAAGTGGCGGCAACAAGAGCGCTGAAACAGCAAGAGATAGAGGCGATAAAGAAATCGATTGAGGGAATAAAGCAGAAAATCGCTGATGCCGGAGGGTCTAAAATTGTTGTGAAAAAAAGTGTTTATCCTGGGGTGACAGTGAGTATTAATGAGGTTAGCTATGATGTAACCCATGAGATGGGCCCGGGTGTATTCAGCCTCGATACTGAAATCAAAGCTGTAATTTTTGTTTCTTCGGGCACAGCCTCTAATTCCTGATTTTGACTATTGTTCGGCCATGTAGCTTTCCGGCAAGTATTTTCTGGAAGGCTGGCATCAGTTGTTCCATAGTGATTGTCCCCTGGTGAATTAAATCCAGACGTTTGGGTTTTAATTCACTACCGAGTTGTTGCCAAAGTTGACGTCGCAGGGTGCTGCTACAGGTGGTGGAATTAATGCCGAGTATGCTGACGCCGCGCAAGATGAATGGCATTACGGTAGTATTCAGCTCACTGCCCCCGGCCAAGCCGATGCTGGCGATATTGCCCCACTCATTAACGGTGCGTGTCAACCAGGCCAGCGTTTCGCCACCGACTGTGTCGACCGCGCCACCCCAGAGGGCTTTTTCCAGTGGCCGGGTGCCCATTTTCAAATCATGACGGTTGATAACCTCAGTGGCGCCCAGTGCGATGAGTTGGTCTTTAAGCTCTGGTTTTCCGGTAACAGCGGTGACGTGATATCCACGCGAGGCGAAAATGGATACGGCAAGGTTACCAACGCCACCGCTAGCGCCGGTGATCAGGATTGGGCCTTTGCCCGGTTCCTGGCCGAGCTGTTCCATGCGATGCAGGGCTAGGGCGGAGGTAAGCGCGGGCGTTCCCAGTACCATTGACTCAAACAAGGTTAATCCGGCTGGCAATGGAATAACACAGTTGGCAGGCACTCGCACGTATTCAGCGTAACCGCCATCGTAAATTTCGCTTAGGCCAGACCCGCTAATCAGCACCGGATCGCCGGGATGAAATTGCGGGTAACCGGACTCAATCACAGTACCCGCGACATCAATGCCGCCCACTAATGGCGAGCGGCGCAAGATCTTGCCCGTGCCGGTAGCGGCGAGGGCGTCTTTGTAATTAACGCCCGAGTATTCAGCCTCAATAATGACATCACCCGAGGTGAGATCGTCCAGGCTCAGTTGCTCAATACCGGCGCGGGTCCCATTGGTATCTGCGTGGATGCGGAAGGCGCGAAATTTATTCATATGATGATCACTCAATCTGTTTGTAGCTCGGATAAGTTTTTGTATAAATCGAGCGCCTTTGGGTTAGCCAGCGCCTCAATGTTAGTCACTGGTCGATTGTGGACAATGTTGCGCACCGCCAGTTCGACGATCTTGCCACTGATGGTGCGCGGAACGTCCGTCACTTGAATGATTTTAGCAGGTACATGGCGCGGTGTGGTGTTGCTCCGGATCGTGGCCTTGATGCGGTTGCTAAGCTCCTCTGTGAGTTTCATGTCCTCACGGAGTTTAACAAAAAGTATAATTCGAACATCATCGCGCCACTCCTGGCCAATGGCGATGCTTTCCATGACTTCTGGCAATTTCTCCACTTGGCGATAAATTTCAGCGGTGCCGATGCGTACCCCGCCGGGATTCAAGACGGTATCCGAACGGCCATGGACGATCAGGCCATCGTGCTTAGTGAGTGCAGCATAATCGCCGTGGGCCCAAATGCCTGGAAAGCGCTCAAAATACGCAGAGCGATAACGCTTACCATCAGGATCGTTCCAGAAATAAATGGGCATCGAAGGAGTAGGCGCCTCGCAGACCAGTTCTCCGGCGGTCCCACGTATCGGTTTGCCATTCTCATCGTAAATGGCCACCTTCATACCCAGGCCACGGCATTGTAATTCTCCGCGATAGACGGGTAGCAGCGGATTGCCGAGGGCGAAGCAGGAAACAATATCGGTACCGCCGGAGATGGATGAGAGTTGCAAATCGGACTTTATCTCGCGATAGACAAACTCAAATGATTCCGGTGCTAGCGGCGAGCCGGTCGATAACATGGCTTTGAGCCGGTTCAGATTATAGTGTTTACCTGGAAGCGCGCCACTCTTTTCCAGTGCGGAGAGATATTTGGCGCTGGTGCCGAAAATACTCATGTTTTCTTGTTGGGCGTAATCAAACAGGATTTCAGTATGAGGATGGAAAGGCGACCCATCATAGAGCAAGACCGTAGCGCCTGTTGTCAGGCTACTGACCAGCCAATTCCACATCATCCAGCCACAGGTGGTGTAATAAAAAATGCGGTCGTCCGTCTTGAGGTCCGTGTGCAGTATCAATTCTTTTAAATGTTGTATCAATGTGCCACCAGCGCCGTGGACAATACATTTTGGCAAGCCGGTGGTGCCAGAGGAGTAGAGGATATAGAGCGGGTGATCGAAGGGGAGTTGTTCGAAGACAATTTCGGTTTCCGTGATACCGTTGATGAAATCCTGGTAGTGCGTTCCATTGCGAATCGCCTGACTGTCAGGCATGGCATCCAGGTAGGGGATCACAATCACACGTTTTAAGGTAGGCAGCGATTGGACTATCTCGGCAATGCGCGCCAGTGAATCGTGTCGGCCGCCTTTAAAGTAATAGCCATCAGCGCAGAATAAAAGTTTTGGTTCGATTTGGGAAAATCGCTCGACAGTGCCGGTGACACCAAAATCAGGCGAGCATGACGACCAGATGGCACCAATACTGGTGGTGGCGAGCATGGCGATGATGGTTTCCGGTAGATTAGGTAAATAACCGGCAACTCGATCCCCAACTTTTATCCCGGCTGCGCGCATTGCGGCAGCCAGTTTGGCAACGGCCGAATAGAGTTCGGCATAGGAAAGACTGCGACGCTGATAATCCTCTGACCAAAAAATTATTGCGGCTTTATCATCACGGCGGCGCAGGAGATTTTCTGCGAAGCTAAGGCGCGCACCTTCAAACCAGAGGGCGCCAGGCATGGTCGCGGGCTGTTGGAGCACGTTACGCCATGGTTGTGAGGCCTTGATATCGCAAAAGCGCCATACGGCGGGCCAAAACATTTCTGGGTGTTCGATGGACCACTGATATAACGCCGGATAATCAGAAATCGCTAGTGCTGTCTCATGACGTATAAATTCAATGAAGCGTGTCATGTTCGCCTGAGCAATGCGCTCAGGCGAAGGTCGCCATAGAGGTGACTCACGGTCGTTCATTTGGGCTGCATGCGCAGAGCCCCATCCAGTCGTATCACTTCGCCGTTAAGCATGGGGTTTTCATAGATATGGCGTACCAGATCGGCGAATTCCTGCGGATGTCCCAACCGATTCGGGAACGGGATATTAACAGCCAGTGCGGTGCGCGCCTCGACCGGCAAGGTGTCAAACATCGGGGTTTCAAATAAGCCGGGGGCAATGGTTATCACCCGCACACCAATGCGGGCAAATTCACGCGCCAGCGGCAGCGCCATACTGACCACGCCACCTTTGGAAGCAGAGTAAGCAGCTTGTCCAATCTGCCCCTCAAAGGCAGCGACAGATGCAGTGTTGATAATCACACCTCGCTCCTGACTGGCGCCGCTGGGTTCATTGTGTTGCATGACATTGGCAGCCGCGCGACAGACCGTGAAGGTGCCGATGAGATTGATCTTGATCACCTGTTCAAATTCCATCGTGCTGATCAGCCCATCCTTCGCTAGTACCCGGCGGGCAGGGGCAATGCCCGCGCAATTGACAGCAAGCGTAATAGTGCCCATTCTTTTTGCCGCTTCGGTAACGGCGTTATCCACAGCTTTTTCCGAGGTGACATCCGTGGCGATGAAATGCGCCTTTGATCCCAGCGCAGAGACCGTGGTGGCGTTACGTTCGGGATGGATATCGAGCACAACAACCTCGCCGCCATTGGCGATGATTGTTTTTGAAACCGCCAGGCCGAGGCCAGAGGCGCCGCCAGTGACAATTGCCTTGCATTGATTGAAGTTCATGATGGTAATCCTATGCGTCCAAGTTTACTGTTTATAGGGCGGCCAAGTTTTTCACAAATGAAATGCCCGGCCTTGATTAGCGCTGCGAGATCAACACCGGTCTCGATCCCCATCCCATGCAACATGTAGATAACATCTTCAGTTGCGACATTGCCTGTGGCGCCGTTGGCGTAAGGGCAGCCACCCAGGCCGGCAACCGAGGTGTCGATCGTCGCAATACCCAGTTGCAGGCATGCGTAAATATTGGCCAGCGCTTGACCACGCGTATCGTGAAAATGCACTGCTAATTCATGCATTGGTACATGCTTGCTCACTCGACGCAGTATATCTTGTGCTTGTAGTGGCGTGCCAACGCCAATGGTATCGCCAAGCGAGATTTCCGCGCAGCCTAAGGTATGGAGTCTCGTGGCGACGTTAGCCACCTTTTCGGGATTTATTTTGCCTTCATAGGGGCAACCCAGCACGCAGGAGATATAGCCACGCACCTGAATGTTGTTGGCTTTCGCTAAGGCCATGACCGGTTCAAATCGTTGCAGCGACTCGTCAATGGAGCAATTGATGTTCTTCTGATTGAAAGTCTCTGAGGCCGCAGTAAATACCGCGACATGATCAGCACCAACAGCGATAGCGCGTTCCAGACCTTGAAGATTGGGTATCAGCACCGGGTAGGAAACACCGGCATGGCGCTTGATTTGGCTGAATACCGCTTCAGCATCGGCGAGTTGTGGCACCCACTTGGGGTTAACCATGCTGGTCGCTTCGATAACGGACAGGCCAGTGGCCGATAATTGATTGATAAATTCCACCTTGGTGGCGGTATCTATGGCTGTGACTTCGTTTTGCAGGCCGTCGCGGGGTCCGACTTCAACGATCTTGACGCGATGGGGCAGAGTCATCGTGATCCGCCTTATTTAATCCAGGGCGGTTGTCGTTTGTCGAAGAATGCCGTCATGCCTTGTTGTGCTTCAGGTGAGGTGCGGAGATGGGCGATCAATTCCACCAGTTCGCGTTCATTATGACTATTGCCCGTTATTTGTTGCAGCATGCGTTTGCATTGTTGCAAGGCAATCGGCCCCGCCTTGAGCAGATGGCCGGCTTGATGCTGAACTCGCTCATCGAGTTTGTCATCAGCAGCAACTTCGTGTATCAGACCAATATGATGCGCCTCCGTGCTGGTAAATGGCTCTGCGCTCAAAAAATATCTTCTCGATTGGCGCAGACCGATGGCCTGTAAAACGTAGGGCGCGATTACCGCCGGCACCAAACCAAGCCGCACTTCGGTAAACGCGAATTGGGCGCTTGCCGCTGCAATGGCGATATCGCAGCAGGCGATCAATCCTAAACCACCACCATAGGCCGGGCCGTTAACACGGGCGATGGTGGGAACCTTGAGCTCGTAGATGGTGCGCATCAATTGCGCGAGTTTATTGGCATCAGCACGATTTTTGACTGCATTATATTGCGCCGAGCCACGCATCCAATCCAGATCGGCCCCGGCCGAGAACGATTTTCCTTTGCCAGTAACAATCAAAACCCGCGCATCGGCATCCGCATGGATTTGTTGCAAGGCAGTCAGCAATTCATCAATCAATTCGGCATTGAAGGCGTTGTGGCGATCGGGCCGGTTGAGGCAGAGGGTGTAAACACCATTGGGGGTGCGATCAATGATGATTTGAGTCGTCATGTCAATCTACATCCTGAAGATGCCATAGTGTGTATCAGGAATAGGGGCATTCAACGCTGCAGCGATACCCATGCCTAAATAATCCCGTGTCTGGATTGGATCAATGATGCCATCGTCCCACAACCGGGCAGTGGCGTAATAAGGATGGCTCTGGGTGGCGAATTGATCGCGCGTGGCGTTCATATAGCCTTCTGCATCGTCTTCGCTCCAAGATTTAGCTTGGCGCTCCATGCTGTCCTTTTTTACTTGATTCAGTAGATTGGCGGCCGTTTCACCGCCCATCACCGAGATGCGGGCATTGGGCCACATCCATAACTGGCGGGGGCCATAGGCGCGACCACACATGGCGTAATTACCGGCGCCAAACGAGCCGCCGATGATGACTGTGAATTTGGGTACTTCAGCGCAGGAAACAGCCGCGACCATCTTGGCGCCGTGTTTTGCGATCCCTTCATGCTCATATTTTTTGCCGATCATAAAGCCGGAAATATTTTGCAAAAAGACGAGCGGAATTTTTCGCTTGTTGCAAAGTTCAATAAAATGCGTGCCTTTGAGCGCGGAGTCGGAAAAAAGAATGCCATTATTGGCGATAATACCGACTGGATAACCGTGAATATGAGCGAAGCCACAGACGAGTGTTTGACCGAACATCTGTTTAAATTCATGCAGCTCAGAGCCATCAACAATTCTGGCAATTACCTCACGTATATCATAGTGCACCCGTAAATCGTGAGAAACGATGCCGTAAAGTTCTATTGCATCGTAAAGTGGTTCCACTGCTTCACGACGTTTAAGCTGACTTGTTTTTTGCCAATTGAGGTTGGCGATGATATCTCGGGTGAGATGGAGTGCATGCTGATCGTTGTCTGCAAGGTGATCGGTGACGCCGGAAATACGCGTGTGCACGTCGGCACCACCCAATGCTTCGGCATCGACAATTTCACCTGTTGCCGCTTTAACCAGCGGCGGACCTCCAAGAAAAATAGTGCCTTGATTTTTGACGATCACCGCTTCATCGGACATTGCCGGCACATAAGCGCCGCCCGCAGTGCATGAACCCATGACCACTGCAATTTGGGGAATTCCTTTGGCTGACATGCGTGCCTGGTTATAAAAAACGCGGCCAAAGTTATCGCGATCTGGAAAAACCTCATCCTGCATTGGTAAAAAAGCGCCACCTGAGTCGACGAGGTAAATGCAGGGCAGGCGATTTTGCTCGGCGATTTCCTGGGCGCGGAGGTGTTTCTTGCCCGTCAATGGATAGTAAGTTCCGCCTTTGACTGTGGCATCGTTGGCGACGATAACGACTTCCTGGCCATGTACGAGGCCGATACCCGTGATGATGCCCGCACTCGGCACGTCATTACCGTATATGCCATGGGCGGCGAGGGCCGAGAATTCCATAAACAAGCTATCGAGATCGAGTAGGGTGCGGATGCGATCACGTACCAGCAGCTTGCCGCGCTTGATGTGATTTTCGCGCATTTGTACTGAACCACCGATAGAGACTTGTTCCAGCTTTTCCTTCAAGTCATCTACCTGTAACCGCATGTAAGCCGCATTTTCGGAGAACTTTTCCGAGTGAATGTCAATTTTTGATTTGATGACGGCCATGTCTGATTCCGCTAGCTGATTCTCTCGATAGCAATCGCTGTCGCCTCGCCACCACCAATGCATAACGAAGCCACACCTCGATTCAGATTACGCTTAGCCAAGCTATGTAGCAAGGTTACCAGGATGCGAGTGCCGGTAGCTCCAATTGGATGACCCAAGGCGCAAGCACCACCGTTGACATTGACCTTGGCACGATCAAGTTTCAATTCGTGAATCGCGGCCATCGCCACCGCAGCAAAGGCCTCGTTGATCTCATAAAGATCGATGTCTTTATCTTGCCAGCCCGCCTTTTGGCAAACCTTCTGCACGGCGGAAATCGGCGCAATGGTGAAATCTTCCGGCGCCATGGCATGGCTGGCGTATGCCACAATTCGTGCCAATGGTTTAATACCACGCGCGTTGGCCTCACTTTCCAACATCAAGATCACCGCCGCTGCACCATCGGAGATCGACGCTGAGCTCGCCGCTGTGACGGTGCCATCCTTCGGCCGGAACGCTGGCTTGAGCTTTGGAATCTTGCTTATGTCGCACTTGAACGGCGTCTCGTCTTTATCGATGACCTGCTCACCTTTGCGTGTGGTCACTGTTACCGGTGTAATCTCATCGTGGAAGGCATCGCCATTACTGGCGGCTAATGCGCGGGTGACTGATTCAGCGGCATAGACATCTTGTTGTTCACGGCTGAATTTAAATTTCTCAACACAACGTTCGGCGAACATGCCCATCGGTTGACCGTCATAGGCGTTCTGCAAACCGTCATACAACATGTGATCGAGAAATTCGGCGTGGCCAAAACGCAAACCCTGGCGCGCTTTTTGTACCAGATAGGGCGCGTTGCTCATTGATTCCATGCCGCCTGCTAACACAATTTTGGCTGATCCAGCCGCGATAGCGTCGAAGCCGAGCATGACAGCCTTCATCCCCGAGCCGCAAACCTTATTGACTGTGGTGCAGGGTGTGGCCACGGGTAACCCTGCCTTAAGGGCTGCCTGACGTGCCGGAGCCTGGCCCAGGCCGGCGGGCAACACGCAGCCAAACAACACTTCGTCGATTTCCTCTGCCTTGAGTCCGGAACTGGCCAAAACGGCGCGTATGGCGGCCGCTCCCAGCTCAGGAGCGCTCAAATCGCCAAACTGGCCCATGAGGGCGCCAATCGGAGTGCGTTTGGCAGCGACGATGACAATGCTATCGGTGGCCATGGGTTACCTCACCAAGGTTTGGTCTATAAGAAATATTTAGGAAGTGTTGCCATTGTTAGGGTACCTGTCCATGTTGTATCAACCTGCTGAAAAACGCGCTGAGTGGCGCATCGCATTTTTCAGTAGATTAATAAACAATTTAATTACAATGGTATTAATTTTCAATATCTACGCTAATTAATAAACGGCTCTAAACCGAAATACTATATATGAAGACCAAATAGTTTGAATTAAAAAATCAAAGGAGCGCCATGAAAAGGATAGTTAAAACGAAGGGCAAGTCGAAATCCAGTCTGCCAGTCATTCCCTTACGTTTTATCACGGCGACCTCCATCTTTGATGGGCACGATTCGGCGATCAATATCATTCGCCGTATCCTTCAGGATCAAGGGGCGGAGGTGGTACACCTCGGCCACAATCGCAGTGTCGATGAGATTGTGCGGGCTGCCTTACAGGAAGACGTCGATGGCATCGCCATCAGTTCCTATCAGGGCGGGCATGTTGAATTTTTCCAATATTTAATTGATCGCCTCCGGCAAGCCGGTGCTGAACGTATCCGTGTCTTTGGCGGCGGTGGCGGCACGATTACCGCCGATGAGGCCGCAGCGCTGGAAAAATATGGCGTCGAAAAGATTTATAGCCCGGAAGAAGGGCGCCAGCTCGGGCTGGAAGGCATGGGGCAGGATATCCTGAAGCGCACGCAGCTTGCAGTGCAGCTCCGAAAACTGGAACAGAAATTTACGCTTGACGATCATTTCGCCATTGGCCAATGGTTAACGATGATTGAGCAGGGAGAGATCACGGCCAAACATCTGCCCAGACCCAACGCTACGATTCGTCCTGTGCCCGTGGTTGGGATTACCGGCACCGGTGGCGCCGGTAAGAGCAGTGTTATGGATGAATTGCTGCATTATCTGCTGCATTGTTTCCCCGATCTGCACATCGCGATACTAGCGATTGACCCCACCCGTGACAAGAGCGGAGGTGCATTACTCGGTGACCGGATCCGGCTTAACAGTCTCGGCAATGAACGGCTCTATATGCGGTCGATGGCGACGCGACGCCGTAATTTTGCGATTAGCGACAAACTCAACGACTGTATCGCCTTCCTGAAATCACTAGGCTATGGCTTGATCCTGGTGGAAACTGCCGGTATTGGTCAGGCCGATGTTGGCATCGTTGAGCAAGTTGATTTATCCCTGTATGTGATGACCAATGAATACGGCGCACCGAGTCAGTTGGAAAAGATTCAAATGCTCGACTATGCCGATATCGTGGTCTTGAACAAATCCGACAAGCGTGGCGCGCAGGATGCGTTGCGCGATATTCGCCGCCAATGGCGGCGTGATCACAAGGCATTCAAGCTTGGCGACAATGAAGTGCCGGTGTATGCCACCGTGGCCAGCAATTGGCATGATCCAGGTATTCAACAGTTGCTCATCGGCCTTTGTGATCGCTTGAGCCAATTGCCAGGACAAGCAGGGGTCTGGTCTCTAGCCAACGGAATCGAACTGCCACTTGCCCAGCATACAACACAATCAGATAGCGGCCTGATTCCACCACATCGAACTCATTATCTGGCGCAAATCAGTGAAAATGGTTTAGCGCAGGGAAATACTATTGAACAACAAGTGAGCACAGTGGCGCAGGCCTACAGTTTTTATCAAACATTAGAGGCGCTGGCAGATCGTGCTTTACCCCAACCGCTGGCGCGATATCCAGACGCTGAAATCGACAAGGAAAAGGACAAGACACTCGCCGCCCTACGGGGTAAATATAATGCCGCCCTAGCGCAGTTGACAGATGAATCCATGTCATTGTTACAACAATGGCCGGAAATCAAGGCTAGCATGCAGGCCGAGCATTACAGCTATAGCGTTCGTGGTCAGGAGTTCAGCGGCGATAATTATGTGGAGAGTCTGAGCCGGTTACAGATTCCCAAGATCGCCGTGCCGGACTATGAAAACTGGGGCGAACAGCTGCGCTTTTTATTGAAGGAAAATCTGCCCGGCGCCTATCCGTATACTGCCGGTGTTTTCCCTTACCGCCGTGAAGAAGAAGATCCCACCCGTATGTTTGCCGGTGAGGGTACGCCCGAGCGCACCAATCGGCGTTTCCATTATCTGGCCTTGGGCCAGAAATCGATTCGTCTTTCCACCGCCTTTGATCCGATCACGCTTTATGGCGAAGACGCCGCACCGCGCCCTGATATTTATGGCCGCATCGGTATGTCGGGCGTTTCGATCACCAATCTTGATGACATGAAGAAGCTCTATTCCGGCTTTGATCTTTGCCAACCTTCAACCTCAGTTTCTATGACCATCAACGGCCCGGCACCCATCATCCTTGCCTGGTTTTTGAATACGGCAATTGATCAGCAAGTGGAAAAATATCTGCGCGCCAACGGGCAGTGGGCACAGGCCGAGAAGAAAATCGCCAAACTTTATAAAGATCAGGCTCGACCGCACTATCAAGGTGATTTGCCACCAGGCAATGATGGTCTCGGCTTAGGCATGCTCGGCGTCACGGGCGATCAACTGGTAGCGGCGGATGTTTACCAGAAGATTCGCAGTGAAACGCTGAAAGTGATTCGTGGCACTCTGCAGGCGGATATCCTGAAAGAAGACCAAGCCCAAAATGAATGCATCTTCCCGCTGGAGCTTGGCCTGCGCATGATGGGCGATATTCAGGAATATTTTATCGCCAACAATGTCCGTAATTATTACAGCGTATCGATCAGCGGTTATCACATTGCAGAGGCCGGTGCAAATCCTGTCACGCAACTTGCATTCACACTCGCCAATGGGTTCACACTAGTAGAATATTATCTGGCTCGTGGCATGAAGGTCGATGACTTCGCCCCGCAAATGAGTTTCTTCTTCAGCAACGGCATGGACCCGGAATATGCCGTCATCGGCCGCGTCGCGCGCCGGATTTGGGCACGTGCGATGCGTGATATCTACAATGCCAATGAGCGCAGCCAGAAATTGAAATATCACATCCAGACATCAGGCCGTACCCTGCATGCGCAAACCTTGGGCTTCAACGATATTCGTACAACACTTCAAGCGTTATATGCGATTTATGATAACTGCAATAGTTTGCATACCAACGCCTATGATGAGGCGCTTACTACGCCCACAGAAGAATCCGTGCGCCGAGCGCTGGCGATTCAAATGATCATCAATCGCGAGCTCGGGCTGAACTTCAATCAAAATCCCAATCAAGGCTCATTCATTATCGATAAGCTGACCGATCTGGTCGAGGAAACGGTGTACCAAGAATTCCAGCGGCTGTCCGAACGTGGCGGTGTTCTAGGTGCAATGGAAACGCTTTATCAGCGCGGTAAGATTCAGGATGAAAGCCTGTACTATGAGCAACGCAAACACGATGGCCGCCTGCCAATTGTGGGTGTTAACACCTTCTTGTCGCATACCGAGAGGGATGCCGCCGTACAATCCGCCAAACTGATCCGCTCCGACGAAACCGAAAAACAGGCCCAGATCGACACCGTCACTGAGTTCAAACAATACCACACACGTGCATCCGCAGATGCCATCGAACGCATTAAGACCGTCGTCACTGAAGGCGGTAACACCTTCGCCGTATTGATGGACGCCTCCAAGGACTGTACCCTCGGGCAGATTACCCAAGCGTTATATGATGTGGTGGGGCGGTATCGGCGGCGGGTATAAATTCGGAGAAGAGCAATCCGTTCCAGCCCTTCTTCCGATGCTTAATAAAACCCTTTTTTCGATATAAACGTACTGTTAACACAGTAAGACATTGTATTTATACAGCATCAATACATTGGGATTCAGTCTCGTAGATAACAGTATCTGCGAGAGTGACTCGACATCATACACCCGGCGACGCAAGCAACTCCGGCCGCCGCGCCACTTCACAAGAGGTAAAAAAACAATCAGCGTCCACGTAGGCCACGGCATTGGGCTAGTCGGAAATAAGCATGAATCGGAACTCATTTTGATTACTTCGCTGAAGTCGAAACATTCCCTCTCCCTGAGGGAGAAGGTACTAAAGGAATTTTTCAGCGCACGTACTTACGAAACTGACCCACCACCACGCCAAACACTTCCATTTCACCCCGCGGATGAATCACCGGATACGCAAGATTCGCCGGACGCAACACATACTTGCCATTTTCCTTATCGAGATATTTCAACGTAAACTCGTTATCGACCAGTGCGATCACAATGTCGCCCAGCTTCGCCGGTGCGCCTTTTTCCACCACCACGACATCGCCGCTGTGAATCCCGGCACCGATCATCGAATCACCCTTCACCGTCACCAACACCGTTTGCGAAGGATGCTCCACCAGATAATCATCAATCGTCAGTGCATCATGCTGCGCATCCGCCGCCGGACTGGGAAAGCCCGCCCGCACGCTTTCATAAATCGGCCGCTCGAAAAACCGCTTGCCCGGCCGCAGCCGCTTATCCGGCGTCGATTCCAAAAATCCCGCCAGTTTCAACCGGCCCACCAACGCCGCCACCGGACTCTTGGAGCGAAACCCCACCAGCTGCATCAAGGTGGAATAGGGCGGCAGCACCTTATGCGTGGCGTAATAGTCCTGGAGCTTGCTCAGGTAGAGGTCATCGTTATTCATGAAAATCAGTCTATAGAACGGTCGTTCTTTGGTCAAGAAACGGGTAGAATCGCTGGTGTGTTGGCCGAAAAGTGACCTGAAAATACACGTTTACCGAGCCAGCCTCATTCGGTATGGCCTGAAAGGTATAGCAGCTAAAAATATAGTAATAACAATAGATTACCGCTTGATTAACAGGGAGGGTTATACAATGACGGACATTGCAATTTACGAGGGCCCCGGTGGGACTATCGAGGTACGGGTGGACCGGGAAACTGTGTGGCTGAATCAGGCACAGCTTAGCGAGCTTTTTGGACGTGAGCGGTCCGTCATTACCAAGCATCTCCGAAACGCGTTCGGTGATGGTGAGTTAGAGGAAGAAAGCAATGTGCAAAATTTGCACATTGCCGGTTCGGATAAGCCCGTCAAGTTCTACAACCTCGATGTTGTTATTTCAGTCGGCTACCGCGTTAAATCCCGTGAGGGTGTGCATTTTCGCCAGTGGGCCACCCGGATTTTGAAGGAACACCTAACCCGCGGCTACACACTCAATCGCCAACGCTTTGAGCAAAACGCCCGCGAGCTAGAAGCAGCATTGTCGCTCGTGCGCAAAGCCGCTGCCGGGGAAGTGCTCACCACCGAACAGGGGCGGGGATTGGTGGATGTCATCGCCCGCTACACCCAAACCTTCCTACTGCTGCAACGCTATGACGAGGGGCTGTTAACCGAACCCAAGGGTATTGCCGGCGGGGTGTTACCTTCCCAAGTCGAAGCGGAGGCCGCGATTGTTGAATTAAAGCAGAACCTCATAGCGCGCAAGGAAGCAACTGCATTATTCGGCCAAGTTCGCGAAGCGGGGCTCGTATCGATTCTCGGTAATCTGGAACAAAGCGTGTTCGGTGAGCCCGCGTATCCCAGCATAGAATCCAAGGCCGCCCACCTGCTGTATTTTGTCATCAAGAACCATCCATTCAGCGACGGCAACAAACGTATCGGATCGTTCTTGTTCGTGGATTTCCTGAACCGCAACGGACAGTTGTTCCGTAACGGCGAGCTAGTGATGAATGACGTAGGCTTGGCCGCTCTGGCGCTGCTGGTGGCAGAATCAGACCCCAAGGACAAAGAAATCGTGATACGCCTGATCATGAACATGCTCGCCGGGGTGGTGGCATAACCGAAAAGTGGCCTAAAAACATAAGCGTTTACCAACTTAAGGAACCTCTGATTAATTCGTCGTTCCGGGCGAAGTGCAGCGCAGACCCGGAATCTACAGCTTTTAATTCAATGAGTGACTGGATTCCCGCTGGAGCTTGCCCTCGACTCCGATCGGGGGCGGGAATGACGCCGAAGGAATTAATCAGAGTATCCTTAAATTAAATATGATTCAAAGGCTTATGCCGCCAAAAAGGCAAAGCCTAGTTTATAGGGATTTATTTGAATTTATACGATCGTTGGCGTATAAACGTGAATAAATTGATATAGGTTGAACGGCATGGACAGAATCAGCAACCCTTTCTCCCCCGGCGCAGGCTCGCCTCCGCCAGAGTTGGCCGGTCGGGACAGCATCCTCGAACAGGCCCGCGTGCTGCTGGGGAGGATGCGCGCCAGGCGCCCGGAAAAGAGTCTGCTTCTGACGGGGCTGCGCGGGGTCGGGAAAACCGTGCTGCTCAATGAAATAGAGCGATTGGCCCGAGATGACGGCTATCGCACCATTCTGGTGGAGGCCCATCAGGGCAAGTCGCTGGCTGCACTGCTGGCACCACATCTGCGCCGTCTGTTGTTCGAGCTTGATAGGCTCGCCGGGGCGGGGAACAAGGCGCGGCGCGGACTCGCTGTGCTCAAGAACTTTGTTGGCGCCATTCGGATCAAGGTGGGCGAGATCGATATCGGCGTCGATATCGAACCTGAGTCCGGTGCCGCGGATAGTGGCGATCTCGAAGTGGATCTGCCCAATCTTTTTACTGCGGTTGCCGAGGCTGCGGAAGAACGCGGCTCCGCCGTGGTCATCCTGATCGACGAGCTTCAGTATCTGAATACGTCAGAGTTGAGTGCGTTGATCATGGCCATGCATAAGATGCAGCAGCGCCAGCTTCCCTTGGTGCTCATCGGTGCGGGTCTTGCGATTCTTCCCGGGCTGGCAGGAGAGTCGAAGTCTTACGCAGAACGATTGTTCAATTTTCCAGACGTTGGACCGCTGGCGGAGACGGATGCCGCTAAAGCACTTCGGGAGCCAATTGAAGCGGCTGGTGAGTCGATTGAGCCCACCGCCCTGTACGAAATTTACCGGATGACCAAAGGCTATCCCTATTTTCTGCAGGAGTGGGGCTACCAAGTGTGGAATCATGCAACAGTCTCGCCGATCACCCTGCAAGACGTGCTTCAAACCACGAATGTGGTGAGTAAACGCCTCGATGAGAACTTCTTTCGGGTGCGGTTTGATCGCCTCACGCCCAGGGAGAAGCAGTATTTGCGCGCCATGGCAGAGCTTGGTCCCGGGCCCTACCGAACGGGAGATATCGCCGACAACTTGCGTGAGAAGATTACTACGCTAGGCCCGGTGCGAGCCAGCCTCATAAAAAAGGGTATGGTCTATAGCCCTACCCATGGCGAGATGGCATTTACCGTGCCGTTATTCGATGAATTCATCCGGCGTGCAATGCCGGAGTTTGAGCCTTGAAGATTAGCAGCATCGGCCAATCCAACGTGTCACGCAAAATCGCATCATCGTCCTGTTTTGCGACGAGCGGGCTATTTCGGTGACTGGAATGACCGCGATCCAGTCCGCACTCTAAGGCGTAGCACTACTCGTGGCAGAATCCGACCCAAAGGACAAAGAGATCGTAATACGCCTCATCATGAACATGCTCGCCGGAGTGGCGTCGTGACAGCGTTTAACCGAAAAGTTGCCTAAAAATACAGGTTTACCAACACAACCCTAATAAGTATGATCTAAAAGCTTGTGTCGCCCAAAAAGCGAAGAAGGGCAAGAATCGAAACTGGGGAATATGACACCACCCGAGCACACCCAAAACGAGGCGATTACCCGTGAAGCGATCGATCAAAAATTGATCGCCGCTGGCTGGATCGTGCAGGACAAAAAGCGCATCAACCTGTTTGAGTCCTTAGGCGTCGCCATCCGTGAGAGGTGTGCAGAGACCTGCCCGGCCTATTTTTATCCATTTGATTATAAAGCTGATATGCTTCTGAGGTTTATTTTGCCGACAGTGTTATTGGGGCAAAGCTCCATTAGGGCAGATGTATGACAACAGAACACCAGATCGAACAAAGCCTGATCGCCAAGCTAACCGATCTCAAATACACCTACCGCGACGACATCCGCGACAAGGCCGCCCTTGAGCAAAACTTCCGCCAGAAGTTCGAGGCCCTCAATCGCGTCCACCTCACCGACGCCGAATTCGCCCGTCTGCGCGACGAGATCATCACCACCGATGTCTTCACCGCTTCTCAGGCCTTGCGCGAGAAGGGAAAATTTGTCCGCGAAGATGGCACCCCACTGGAATACATGCTGGTCAATATCCGGGACTGGTGCAAGAACGAGTTCGAGGTCATCAACCAGCTTCGCATCAATACCGACAACAGCCATCATCGCTACGACGTTATCCTCCTGATCAACGGCTTGCCGATGGTGCAGATCGAGCTGAAATCCCTGCAAATCAGCCCGCGCCGCGCCATGGAGCAGATTGTCGATTACAAGAACGACCCCGGCAACGGCTACACCAACTCGCTGCTCTGTTTCATGCAGTTGTTCATCGTCAGCAATGAAAGCGACACCCGCTACTTCGCCAATAACCGCAACCAGCACTTCAGCTTCAACGCCGAAGAACGCTTTTTGCCCATTTACCAGCACGCCGATGAAAAAAACAACAAAATCGCCCACCTGCACGACTTTGCCGACGACTTCCTCGAAAAATGCAGCCTGGGCCGCTTGATCAGCCGCTACATGGTTCTGGTGCAGAGTGAGCAAAAAATTCTCATCATGCGCCCCTACCAAATCTATGCGGTCAAGGCCATTGTTGAATGTATCCACCAGAATCGCGGCAACGGCTATATCTGGCACACCACCGGCAGCGGCAAGACGCTCACCTCGTTCAAGGCCTCCACCTTGCTGAAGGACAACCCCGACATCGAAAAATGCATGTTCGTGGTGGACCGCAAAGACCTCGACCGCCAGACCCGCGAGGAATTCAACAAATTCCAGGAGGGCTGTGTCGAGCACAACACCAACACCGAAGCCATGGTGCGCCGCATGCTGTCGGACGACTACGCCGACAAGGTGATCGTCACCACCATCCAGAAGCTGGGTCTGGCGCTGGACGAAAACAGCAAACGCAACAAGGCAAAACAGAAAGAGGGCAAACAGACCTACAAGGAACGCCTCGAACCCATGCGTGACAAGCGCGTTGTCTTTATCTTCGACGAATGCCACCGCTCCCAGTTCGGCGACAACCACAAGGCCATCAAAGAGTTCTTCCCCAGGGCGCAACTGTTCGGCTTTACCGGCACACCGATCTTTGACGAGAACGCCACCTATCAGCAGATTGATGGCAATGTCGGCTCATTCATAACCACCAAAGACATCTTTGAAAAAGAGCTGCACGCCTACACCATCACCCACGCCATTGATGACAAAAACGTACTGAGTTTCCACATCGACTACTTTGGCAAGGAGGGGGATAAGAAACCAAAGAAGGGACAAACACCGCCGCCGGATGCCGTCATCAACGCCATACTGCAAAAGCACGACAGCGCCACCGACCATCGCCGCTTTAACGCGATACTGGCCACGGCCTCCATCAACAACGCCATTGAATACTACGAGCTATTCAAAACCATGCAGGCAACAAAACAGGCCGAAGATGAAACCTTCGAGCCGCTGCACATCGCCTGTGTCTTCTCGCCACCGGCAGAAGGCAACAAAGACGTGCAGCAGCTACAGGAAGACCTGGCACAGGAAAAGGAAGACAACAAACAAGAGCCGGAGCAAAAGAAAGCCGCGCTCAAAACCATTATTGACGACTACAACCTCCAATACAGCAGCAATCACACCATTAACGAATTCGACCTCTACTATCAGGACGTGCAGCAGCGCATCAAGGATCAGAAGTACAGCAACGCTGACTACCCGCGCCAAAACAAGATCGACATCACCATCGTGGTGGACATGCTGCTTACCGGCTTCGACTCCAAATACCTCAACACCCTGTACGTGGATAAAAACCTCAAACACCACGGCCTGATCCAGGCCCTGTCGCGCACCAACCGCGTGCTCAACGACAGCAAGCCCTGGGGCAACATCCTCGACTTCCGCTATCAGGAGATCGAAGTAGACGACGCCATCAAACTCTTTTCCGGCGCAGCCATAGACCGCGCGCGGGAAATCTGGCTGGTCGATCCCGCCCCCAAGGTGGTGGAAAAATACCAAGCCGCCGTGGGCAAGCTGGAAACCTTTATGGCCGCCAAAGGGCTGCCCTGCGAACCCTCGCAAGTGGTCAACCTCAAGGGCGACACCGCCAAGGCGGAATTCATCAACCACTTTAAAGAAGTGCAAAAGCTCAAGACCCAACTGGAGCAATACACCGACCTCGATGACCAGAGCAAACAGACCATCGAGCAGAAACTGCCCACCGACACCCTGCGCAGCTTCAAGGCTGCCTACCTTGACACCGCGCTGGAACTCAAGCGCAAACAGGGCAAAGGCGATGAGGCGGGGCCAGAGGTGCAACAACTGGAATTCGACCTGGTGCTGTTCGCCTCCAGCCTCATCGACTACGACTACATCATGGGGCTGATTGCTAAATCCACGCAGAAAACCGGCAAGCAAAAGATGACCCGCGCCCAGCTCATTGAGCTGATCAGCGCCAACGCCAATCTGATGGAAGAGCGCGAAGACATCATCGCCTATATCAACAGCCTGAAAACCGGCGAAGCACTCAATGAAAAAGAGATTCGCGCAGGCTATCAGACCTTCAAGGCGCAAAAGGCCGCCGCCGACCTGTCCAACATCGCCAACAAGCACGGCCTGCAATCCGCGGCGCTGCAAGCCTTTGTCGATGCCATCATGAGCCGCATGATATTCGACGGCGAACAGCTCACCGACCTGCTTAGCCCCCTAGGGCTGGGTTGGAAAGCGCGGCGTGAAGCCGAACTGGCCTTGATGGCAGACTTGGTGCCCTATCTGCAAAAACTTGCGGGCGGGCGCGAAATATCGGGGTTGAATGCGTATGAGTAAGCAAAGTAAAAAGGCACTGGTGCCGGTGCGCCGCTTTACTGAGTTTCGGGACGCGACGGAATGGAAAAACAAGCCGTTAGAAGATGCACTTTCTCCCGTTGTTCGAGAAAGAAAAAAACCCGTTGATCATTACTTGGGATTGGGGATACGTAGCCATGGGAAAGGCACTTTTTTAAAACATCTCAAAAATCCTGAAAAGAACGCGATGGAGTATCTCTATGAGGTCTGCGCTGATGACTTGATTGTAAACATCACGTTTGCTTGGGAAGGGGCGATTGCCATTGCGCAACAAGCCGATGCAGGCGCTCTTGTTTCTCATCGCTTTCCAACATTTGTCTTCAAAAGAAAAGTAGCGATTCCAGAATTCTTTCGATACGTAATTCTTGATAAGCAGTTTATTTACAAACTCGGTGTTATTTCTCCCGGCGGTGCCGGGAGAAATAGGGTGTTAAACAAAAAAGACTTCCTGAGGCTTACAGTCTCGCTTCCTGAGTTAGGTGAACAACAAAAAATCGCCAATTGCCTCACTTCCGTCGACGATTTGATCACCGCCCAAACCCAAAAACTCGACGCCCTCAAGACCCATAAAAAAGGCCTGATGCAACAACTCTTCCCCGCTGAAGGCAAAACCACCCCCCAACGCCGCTTTCCAGAGTTTCGAGGGGCGGGAGGGTGGGAAGAAAAGCCACTTGAAAAAGTGGCGACCTTTTCAAAAGGTAAGGGTGTTTCTAAATCAGATATATCGCCGAATGGCAAACAGCCATGTATTAGATATGGGGAACTCTATACTCATTACAATGAGACAATAGAAACCGTTATATCTTACACGGATGTGCCAGCTGATGAATTAGTTCTCAGTGAAGCAAATGACGTGATTATTCCCGCATCTGGCGAAACTGAGGAAGATATTGCAACTGCCTCATGCGTTTTGAGTAGTGGTATCGCTTTAGGAGGCGACCTAAATATTATTCGATCAAACTTGAATGGGGTTTTCCTTTCTTATTACTTGAACAACGCCAAAAAGAAAGAGATTGCTCGACTGGCTCAAGGGATTTCAGTTGTTCATCTGTATTCAAGCCAACTTAGAAAGCTAAACATAAATGTTCCAGGTCTGCCGGAGCAACAAAAAATCGCCGATTGCCTTTCTTCCCTCGACGGACTCATCACCGCCCAAGCCAAAAAAGTCGAAGCCCTCAAGACACATAAAAAAGGCCTAATGCAGCAGCTTTTCCCTGCCATGGATGAGGTGCCGGCATGAACGAATTTGTCTTGCCAATTCACTTCGGAAATTTTCAGGGCAAACATGAAATCAATACAAATTCACTTCTTGTTTTCATAGAGTCTTATAAAGAAATTACCGAGGTTTTTGGTCTTGCTATCGACATACAGATTGGCACTCCGGAGGAAGGAGGCTGGAAAACCAATCTGTTTTTTTTGATTAGCTTTATTGGAGCTAGCCCGTTTATTACCTTGCTGACTGGAGAAACTGCTGACGATTGGGCAAAAAAAGGGCACGCCGAAATTGTTCGGGCTGTTAACGAGTTTGTTACAAGAAGAGCGGCGGATATTCCAGAAAAATTTCCACGAGAATGTATTAAACAGAAAAATAAGATTTACCACCAGTTCCAGAAAGATAATTGTATAGATACTTTTCGTCTTGGTGATTTTGCTCCTATACCGCGGAATAACTTCCATTTGTATATCAAAGAGGTACCCGATGAAGAGCTTCTATATCTGGGTGAAACAAATATTATCGTGCATAGCCCGGATTGGAAAGGCAAGCGCTCGTGGCGCGGAAAAATTGAAATTGTTGAGGATAATCAAAACGCCTTCGATTTCGACAAGGACTTAACTGGTAAATTTTGGGAAAAGGTTAAATTGGACGCTCTGCCACTTCATACCACTGATGTCATGCGTGTTCAGATAGTCAAACGCCCGACCAATAAAGTCAAATACCTGGTTATCCGGGTCTTAAGTTACAACGATGCTGAAATTGATGTGCCACTATCAAGTTCTGAGTTAAGTGGATTTACCGTTTCCTCTGGGCTTGTAGGCAAACGACCTGCTCAGGGAGATTTGTTTGGCGGGGTGATACAATGACAAAGCAGACCCTACAATTTACCGTACTTAAAACCCATAAAAAAGGCCTGATGCACCAACTCTTTCCAGCCATGGAGGAGGTGGGCGCATGAGCAATGGTCTCGCTACCTTCGCCGACATCAACGCAGTCGCCACCCACCTGCGCGATAAGCTGGCAGAGAAGAAATACATCCTGCTATTCGCCTACAACGGCACAGGCAAGACCCGCCTGTCGATGGCATTCAAGGAGTTGGGTAAAACTGTTACGACAAGACCAATGACGGTCAATGACAGTGTAAATGATGCGTTAACCATTGATGAGGTTCAGCGGGATACGCTCTACTTCAACGCTTTTACCGAAGACCTTTTTTACTGGGATAACGACCTGGAGAATGATGAGCGGCGCGTCATGCGCCTGAACCGCGACTCGCGTTTCTTTGGTGGGCTGCAAGAGCTGGAAATGGAAAACCGGATCGGCCCGCTGTTGGCGCGCTATACGGACTTTAACTTTTTCATCAATTACGGCGATTGGGAAATCACCTTCTTTCGCGACCGGGATGAAAACGGCGACCCTGTTCCAATCAAGGTATCGCGCGGGGAAGAGAATATCTTTGTCTGGTGTTTCTTCCTCGCGGTCGCCCAACTGGCCATAGATGGGCAGGAAGTCTATGAGTGGGTTAAATACATTTATATCGATGATCCCATCTCATCGCTGGACGACAATAATGCGATTGCGGTGGCCGCCCATTTGGCACATCTCTTGAAAGATTCCAACGGCAAAATCAAGGCGGTCATTTCGTCACACCATGCACTGTTTTTCAATGTGATGTGGAATGCGCTGAATGACAGAAAGGGAAATCCGCTTCAACCATTTTTTCTAAACAGCGACAAAGGTGCTGGCAGTTATACGCTGCGCTATACCAACGAGACCCCATTTTTCCACCATGTCGCCTTGCTCAAGCAACTCCACGAAGCTGTTGAAACTGATCGCCTCTACACCTACCACTTCAATATCCTGCGGAGCATTCTGGAAAAGACAGCCACCTTTCATGGTTTCAAGAATTTCTCTGCCTGTATCAAGCAGGAAGCCGACGATGAAGATGACATCCTGCATGCGCGCTTGATCAACGTGCTGAGCCACGGCAACTATTCGTTGTTTGAGCCACGCGAGATGATGGAAGAGAACAAGCAGTATTTCAAAAAAATATTGAATGACTTTATGGCGAACTATCGATTCAATCCAGAGTTGTTCCCGGAATTGACTGAAGAGGCATCACATGGATAAGCAACTGCAGATTTTGCACCAACATCTTGAAGCGGCAGCACAACGCGCCGATGCCGAGGGTATCGAGTTCTGGTTTGCCCGCGACCTGCAGGAGCAGCTGGGTTACGCACGCTGGGAGAACTTCCAAACCGCCATCAACCGCGCCATGGAATCCTGCGAGGCCACAGGCCAGGCGGCTTCGGACCATTTTCGTGGCGTCACGAAAATGGTCGAGTTGGGCAGCGGCGCTAGGCGGGAAATCGATGACTTCATGCTGACTCGCTATGCCTGCTATTTGATTGCCCAGAACGGCGACCCGCGCAAACCCGAGATCGCCTTTGCACAAAGCTATTTTGCAGTGCAAACCCGCAAGCAGGAGCTGATTGAAGACCGTATGCGCTTGCAGGCCCGTATGGAAGCGCGCGACCGTCTGAAAGAATCGGAAAAGGCCCTGTCGCAAAACATCTATGAGCGCGGGGTGGATGAGGCCGGGTTTGGCCGTATTCGCTCACAAGGTGACCAAGCCTTATTCGGTGGCCACACAACACAGGCGATGAAAGACAAATACGGCATCGTTAAAAGCCGTCCGCTGGCAGACTTTCTGCCCACCCTGACGATTGCCGCCAAAAATCTTGCGACGGAGATGACCAACCACAATGTTGAGCAAGCCAATTTGCAAGGCGAGCGCGCCATTACCGATGAGCATGTGCAAAATAATGTCAGCGTGCGCGAGATGCTGGGGCAGCGCGGTATCAAACCCGAACGCCTTGCTGCGGAAGAGGATTTGAAAAAACTGGAGCGGCGGGTGAAATCGGACGAAAAGAAACTGGCCAAAAACACCAAGACTCTGCCGCCATCTAACGAGAAGAATGGAAAGCCATGACCAAAGAAGAACTCAACCAACTCGGTAAAACCCTTTGGGATATCGCCGACCAATTACGCGGCGCGATGAATGCCGACGACTTTCGCGACTATATGCTTTCGTTCCTGTTTTTGCGCTACCTCTCGGACAACTACGAGATGGCGGCGAAGAAGGAGCTGGGCAAAGACTATCCCACACCTCAAAAGGATGACCGGCGCGCACCGCTGGCAATCTGGTACGAAGAGAACGCCGCAGATGCCGAAGACTTTGAAAAACAGATGCGCCTCAAGGTGCATTATGTGATCGAACCGCAGCACCTTTGGAGCAGCGTTGCCGAAATGGCGCGCACGCACCACAAAGACCTGCTGGATACCTTGTGGAAGGGCTTCAAGTACATCGAAGAGAAATCATTCGAGAGTACATTTCAGGGGCTGTTTTCGGAAATCAACCTGCACTCCGAGAAGTTGGGCAAGAAACCGTCAGATCGCAATGCCAAGCTCTGCACCATCATTCAGAAGATCGCTGAAGGCATTTCGAAATTCAGCACCGACACCGATATCCTGGGCGATGCCTATGAGTACCTGATCGGCGAATTCGCCGCCGGTTCCGGCAAAAAGGCGGGCGAGTTCTATACCCCGCAGCAGATCTCCACCATTCTTTCCGAAATCGTCACGCTGGACAGTCAGGAACCCAAAAACGGCAAAAAGAAAAAACTGAGCAAGGTGCTGGACTTCGCCTGCGGCTCCGGCTCGCTGCTGCTGAATGTGCGCAAGCAACTTCATAAAGAGCGCGGAACAATCGGAAAGATTTACGGACAGGAAAAGAACATCACCACTTACAACCTGGCGCGCATGAACATGCTGCTGCACGGGGTGAAGGATACCGAGTTCGAGATACACCACGGCGACTCATTGCTTAACGACTGGGATATTCTCAATGAGATGAACCCGGCCAAGAAGATGCAATTCGATGCTGTGATCGCCAATCCACCCTTCAGCTACCGCTGGGAACCGAACGATGCACTGGGCGAGGATTTTCGCTTCAAGAACTATGGCCTTGCCCCGAAGTCCGCCGCCGACTTCGCCTTTCTGTTGCACGGTTTCCACTTCCTCAGTGATAGCGGTGTGATGGCGATTATTCTGCCCCACGGCGTGCTGTTCCGTGGCGGCGCGGAAGAACGCATCCGCACCAAGCTGCTAAAAGATGGCCATATCGACACCGTGATCGGTCTGCCTGCAAACTTGTTTTTCTCTACCGGCATCCCGGTTTGTATTCTTGTTTTGAAACGGTGCAAAAAACCAGATGACGTGCTCTTTATCAACGCCAGCGATCACTTTGAGAAAGGCAAGCGACAAAACAAGCTGCTGCCGGAACACATCGACAAGATCGTCAGCACCTACCAATACCGTAATGAAGAGGCGCGCTACTCACGGCGTGTGTTGATGGAGGAGATCGAGAAAAACGATTTCAACCTAAATATTTCGCGTTATGTCAGCACCGCCATGACGGAGGAGAAAATTGATCTTGGGGTGGTAAATGCTGAGCTGGTTGACCTGGAAATGAAAATTGTTGGGGCCACTAATAACCACAATGAATTTCTTAGGGCGCTTGGATTATCTCCCTTGCCGATCGTAAGTCAGAAGACAGATAAATAAAAATGGTGTTGAAGGTATCATCCTTGATGAGGCTGCTTCATGAATATCGCGATTGATAGAGATACAAGCCTTGTTTACGAGGCCCAATCAAATTGGGGGCACCCCGTCTGGCCTAGCCCAATATTACTCCAAGTGGCCATTGCTTCTGTTCATGAAACGATATTTCAACCAGCGAAATATAATGTTCTTCCGTCAACGAGCCTTATTTTTAGGGAAGAGACCTACGATTTATCTAGCCGGATTCGAAGAGGAAGAATTTATCAGGCCGATCAGTCAATAGTTCAACAATGGAATGTGTGGCCACACCCGGCTTTAGGGACAGAAATTGGTATAGGCCCATATAATAGGAAGCATGTATATGCTTTTCAATCGATTCGACTAAGACATCATCTTAAGTTGCTAAAAATAGATCAGCCTGTACTTCTTTTGGGCTCAGAAGACGGTTTTACTATTTGGACACTGGTCAATATAGAGACAAGCGCAATTGGCGATGAAATGATTACATTGCGCGCTCGAAAGAGCGGCGGCGCTTTACCTGAACTAGATAGGGAAAAGATCCTGTCGAATGATGGCGTATCAGTCATTGAGTATATTGATAAATTGGAGGAGGAAATATTCCGGGCGGGTGCGGATTCAGTTGTTGACCGATGTCGGGAGGCGGCATCCTCAATATTATCAAAGTACCTTCAGAGTAAAGGGAAAGTAAATCCTGGTCTCGATCTTGGAGGGCTTGCTGATAAAATTGCGGAAGAAAAATTAGAGATTGTCGCAAACGCGGCGCGGATAATTTCGAGGTTACATCCTAGAGGAAAACACTCCGAACAAGAGAAGCGGAAGTTACGACAACTGACTGAACAAGATGCTGAATTTGCGATTCAGGCAGTTGGGATAATTCTGTGTGATTTGGGCTGGGCGAAATGGTAGACAGATGATATGAATGCCGGAAACAATAAATCTGGTAATGACGGTGAACGTGAGGTAATACGGCTAGTTTCATGTCCAAACTGTAGCAAGCCTTTGATGCAATTGCCAACGAATTACCCCCTCTATGATGTTCAATGTTCAGGTTGTGCCTTTCGCGCACAAGTGAAAACCAATAAGTGCAAGCCAAAAGATGAAATCTTCGGTGCGGGCTGGGATATTATGGATAAGGTGTTAAAGTCTGGCTTTATCGTTCCGCCATTGCTGGTGAATTTCAAATGGAAAGAGAAAGGAAAAAACAAACAGCGGATTGTTTTTTACCCATTTATTCCAAAGAGCAATCTTAAAAAACGTCAGCTATCATCTTCCGCTCGGCGGGCGAATTACAAGATGTTTAATTATATTGGCCTTTCTGAATTGCCAAATTTCGTACTTTACGAAAAATAATGTGCGTAAGGTGCATTTTTACGGCTCCAATTGGCGAATCCGTGCTGCGCCTGTCCAAGAAAATACACTTAATGGTAACGTATTGAGCGTGTGGAATATTAAAGTCAAGCAGGGCTGGCACGTCTTTTGTACTGACACAGGATGCCGAGTATACATCTGATTAGTTATGGTGAGTGGGTGGTTGAATGATAATTAAAAATAAGGATGATAGTCAGGCGAGAATCGATTATTTGTCTGACCTGCTTGAGCGCGATTTTCCTGATGAGAAGAAACGCCTTGTCGATCGTGAGCTGAAGAATCTTTATTCTGGCAAGAAGGGCGAGGAGACATCCGCTTATTATCTTGATTTTGATTTTAAGCAAAAAAAGAACTGGGTTCTAATTCATGATCTTCGGCTTGAGCATGATGGTGATGTCGCTCAGATTGACCATTTGTTGATCGGTAGAATGCTCGATATTTATGTGATCGAGTCAAAGAATTTCAATTATGGCGTATCAATTTCTGATGAGGGTGATTTTAGTTATTTTTATGAAAACAGGCCATATTCCATTCCCTCACCAATCGCACAAAACGAAAGGCATATAAGATTATTAGAGCGTTTGTTGAATGATAATGGTCTTTTGCCAACAAGGCTTGGAATCACTCTTAGGCCGAATTATCGAAATATTGTTCTCATATCACCACAGTCAAGACTGACAAAGCCTAAAAAAGGCCTGTATGACTGTAGTGCAGTGATGAAAGCGGATAAATTCTTGGAGCGTTTTAATAATGACATAAATGATGATTCTTTGTCTTCTGTTATGAGTCTTGCAAAGGTTATCTCACAGCAAAGTTTATACACATTTGCGAATAAACTGGTTTTGATGCACAAACCGATCACGATCAACTATATGGCAAAGTTTTGGCTTGAAGAAAGTGATGTGGTTGTTGCTGAGCCAGACACTGGTTATACCACCGGTATGCCTAAATGCCCTAAATGTGGCAAAGAGATGATCAGGCGGTCTGCTAAAAAAGGTAAGAATCCTGGCAAGGAATTTTTTGGATGTTCTGATTTTCCTAAGTGCCGCGGTGCTGTTGCAGCTGTTTCGGATTCGAAGCCAGATAAGTCAGAATCTAATCCGGTAGATGAGTCAGTACCTGACTGCCCAAAATGCGGCGCATCAATGGTGAAGCGCATCACAAAGAAGGGGGAGAATAATCAAAAAGAGTTCTGGGGCTGTAACAAGTTCCCAAAATGTCGTGGCACGATTTCTATTTCGTAAGGGAGTACATGCCATCTACCCTTGGATTACCATTTATCTGATTGTTTTGATTTGGTCTGGCACTTATCCCAAAGATCAATTTACCTGGTTCCTGGAAGTTATCCCCGCAATGATCGGCGCGGTTGTTTTGGCGCTGACCTATAAGTCATTTCGGTTAACGCCGTTGGCTTATGTGTTGATTCTGGTTCATTGCATCATCCTGATGGTGGGCGGGCATTACACGTATGCCGAGGTGCCGCTATTTGATTATCTGAAGGATCTGCTTGGCTTTGCGCGAAATAATTATGACAAGCTGGGCCACTTTGCGCAGGGATTTGTGCCGGCGCTGATTGCGCGTGAGATTATTGTGAGGAAGGACGTCATTCGCGGCGTGCGCTGGCAGTTCTTTTTTGTGGTTTCGTTCTGCCTTGCCTTCAGTGCATTTTACGAGCCGGTGGAATGGTGGGTGGCGTTGGGGACGGGGGATGGCGCAGAGGCGTTTTTGGGGACTCAGGGTTATGTGTGGGATACGCAGTCTGATATGGCATTTGCTTTGGTCGGGGCGATCATTTCGCTGGTTACGTTGCGTGGCTTGCATGATCGACAATTGGCCACCCTACGTGGCTGATTTTCAATAAGTTATATCCAGATCGTTTATATGCAATATGCATATGGCATACAAGGTGCTGGCAATTCAGATCTATATATGCTATATGCATATAGCATATGAGCAGAGCTAAATCATCTCAAAAATCGGTCGCCATGAGGCGGGCCAGTAGCCGACAGTGGGTGCTGAAGCCACAAGACCTGGCGATTGTCTTGAAATTGGTGACCTTGAAGGGGCAATGGTTGCCCTATGCCGCCTTGGGTGAGGCTATGCACCTGTCGCGCTTCGAGGCACACGCCGCCGTGCAGCGACTGATGGCCGCCCGTTTGGTGGCGGAAATTGAGGGGCGCCCCTTACCCGTACTTGCCGCTTTGCGACCATTCCTTATCTATGGGGCACCTTATGCCTATCCGGCGGTGCGCGGGGAGATCACCATTGGTTTTCCAACGGCGCACGGGTGTTCACCACTCAAGGACATGATGATGCATTCGGCAGAACCGCTACCGGTATGGCCACACCCGGAAGGTACCGTGAGGGGGCCGGGGCTGTTGCCTTTATATGAGAATTTGCCGCTGGCCGCGGTAGAGGATAAACCGCTTTATGAGTTATTGGCCTTGTTTGATGCGCTGCGGGCGGGGCAGGCGCGCGAGAGGGAGTTGGCAAAAAAATTACTTGAGGAACGGTTGCAGTGAAAAACAGTGGCGTCATGGATGACCCAAATCTTGCCATTTTAGTCCCGGTAGCAGACGCGCTTGGAGCGCTGCGTGAGTCGCTGGTATTTGTGGGTGGTTGTGCAACAGGTTTGTTACTGACTGCACAACGCGCACAAACCATACGCGCTACCAACGACGTGGATGTTGTGGCACAGGTAGTGACGCTTGCGGATTATCATGCGATGGAAAAGGCAGTGGAAGCGCGCGGCTTCAAGCATGATATTTCTCCTGATGCGCCTATTTGTCGTTGGCTTAGAAATGGCGTGATATTGGATCTGATGCCGAGTGAGCCGGGAATACTTGGCTTTCATAATCGCTGGTATCCACTGGCAATTCGTACGGCGACCCGTGTTAATTTGCCGGGGGATGTGGAGATTCGACTCATCACCGCGCCGGTATTTATCGCGACCAAGTTGGTGGCCTTTCACGGTCGTGGCAATAACGACTACTTGGCGAGCCACGACCTGGAAGATGTGATTACCGTGATTGATGGCCGTGAGGAATTGCTTGAAGAAATCCGGGCCTCAGACAGTGAACTGAGAAAATACATTGCAGACGAGTTGACGAACCTACTGACAGATAACGAGTTTCAATTGGCGCTTTCGGGTCATCTTCCGGGTGATGTTGCGAGTCAGGCGCGTTTACCTGAATTAATGCGGCGGCTGCGCGCTATTGCGAAACTGAGATAGTACCCATTTAAGGGCGCAAAGCCGAATGGCACTGAACTTAAGGGGTTTGGTAATCGATGTGGGTTAGGCGCATTTTCTTGCGCCGTAACCCACCGACCGTGTCGTTAGGCACTCATTAAAACAATAGGTTGTGTGCTTCGCACGCTTGGTGGGTTACGCAAAAAACGCTAACCCACCCTACATCTGGCTGAAATAGTGCTTACCACGTTTTTGCGTGACCGATTTTCTCTACTCACGCCTCACGAACGTATCCCAACCCCTCGATTTAACAGCGACAGGCTGAACCCAAACAGCGCGACGATGAACCCCAGAATAATGAGGTAGGACGTTAGCAGATGGGTATCCGTGACGCCGAGCATGCCGTAGCGGAAGGCGTTGACCATGTAGAGGATGGGATTGGCCAGTGACACTTGCTGCCAAAAGCTGGAGAGCATGGTGACGGAATAAAATATGCCGCCCAGATACGTGAGTGGTGTGAGCACGAAGGTGGGGATGATGGAAATGTCGTCAAAGCTTTTGGCGTAGATGGCGTTGATGAATCCGGCGAGGGAGAACAGCACGGAGGTGAGGGCTGCGATTGAGAGCGTAATCAGCAGGCTGTGAATCTGGATGTGGCTGAAGATCATGGCCACGAGCGCGACGGCGAGTCCCACCGAGAGTCCGCGCGCCAGGCCACCGGCGAGATAGCCGAGCAGGATGACGTAATTGGGCACGGGCGCGACCAGCATTTCCTCGACATTGCGCTGAAACTTGGAGCCGTAGAAGGAGGAGACGACATTGGCGTAGGACTGGGTGATCACGGCCATGAGGATCAGGCCGGGCACCAGATAGTCCATGTAGTTGAATCCTTGTATCGCCCCGATCTGGGAGCCGATGAGGTGGCCGAAGATGACGAAGTAAAGCGCGGTGGTGATCATCGGCGGCAGGATGGTCTGAATCCAGATGCGTGTGAAGCGCAGGATTTCTTTGACCAGGATGGCTTGAAAGGCGATGTATTGTGCGCGTGCGTTCATGGCTTGGCCCCGTTGCCGATGAGATGCAGGAACGATTCTTCCAGGCGATTGGTTTTGTTGCGCATGCTGGCGACGGCGATGCTTTGCGCGCCAAGCGCGGTGAAGATCGAATTGAGATCTTGCCCTTTGCACACATCGACTTCGAGGGTGTGATCATCTACGAGGCGTGTTGTGTAATCGCTGAGGACGGGCGCATGGGCGATGGCTTGGGCGAGATCCAACACCAGGGTATGAGTGTTGAGTTGGCCGAGCAGTGCCTTCATGCTGGTGTTTTCCACGATCTGTCCGTGATCGATGATGGCGATGTTGCGACACAGCCGTTCGGCTTCTTCCAGATAGTGTGTGGTGAGGATAATGGTGGTGCCTTGGGCGTTGAGTTGTTCGAGGAAGGTCCACATCGAGTGGCGTATCTCGATGTCGACTCCCGCCGTGGGTTCATCCAGGATCAGGATCCGTGGTTCGTGCACCAGTGCGCGCGCGATCATGAGGCGCCGTTTCATCCCGCCGGAGAGTGTGCGCGCCTGTTCATGGCGCCGCTCCCATAAGCCTAGCTGGGTGAGATAACGCTCGGCGCGTTCCGTGGCAAGTTTGCGGGGCAGTCCGTAATAGCCGCCCTGATTGATGACGATTTCACCCACCGGCTCGAAGATGTTGAAATTGAACTCCTGCGGCACCAGCCCGATGCAGGCCTTGGCCTGAGGAAATTCAGTGTCGATGTCGTGTCCATTCACCCACACCTTGCCGCCGCTTTTGTTGATCAGTGAGCAGATGATGCCGATGGTGGTGGACTTGCCCGCGCCATTGGGGCCGAGCAGTGCGAAGAAATCCCCCGGCTGGACGTCCAGATCGATACCGCTCAGGGCGACTTGGCCGTTCTTGTAGGTCTTGGTGAGATTGCGTATGGATAGCGCCGGGGGCATATTGAGTCGTTTGCTCATTGTTGCAGAACCCGCAATTCTAACGCACTGGCTTCGTCATGCCCACACTGCAGTCAAGGACGCGTCAAACGAGTGATACCGCCATGAAAAACCTGTCCGATCCGGATGAACTGGGCGACGAAATGATGTAGCCTCTGGAGGCAGGATTGAACTTCATCCGCGAACTCGCGGCGATTTTGGGCTGATTAGGAAAAGAATAATGTCCGTTTGGCAGCAGCTTTTTACCCGGCGCATGCTGATCTGTGTGTTTACCGGATTCTCTTCTGGTCTGCCGTTGTATCTCCTGTTTAATTTGTTGCCGGCCTGGCTGCGCACTGAGCATGTCGATCTCAAGACCATCGGCCTGTTTGCGTTGATCCAGTTTCCCTATACCTGGAAATTTCTCTGGTCGCCGCTGCTTGACCGCTATGTCGTGCCGATGCTGGGGCGGCGGCGGGGATGGATGGTGCTGACGCAGTTTGGCTTGCTGGCCGTGATTGCGTCGATGGGCGCGTTCTCGCCGCAGAGTGATCTGCGCACCATCGCCTGGATCGCCACGCTGCTCGCTTTTCTGAGCGCGACGCAGGACATTGTGCTCGATGCCTACCGCCGCGAGTTGCTGGAGGATAGCGAGCTGGGGCTGGGCAACGCAGTGCATGTGAATGCCTACCGCATTGCGGGGCTGGTGCCGGGCTCGCTGTCGCTGGTGCTGGCTGACATGCTGCCGTGGAACATGGTGTTTATGATTACCGCGCTGTTCATGCTGCCGGGCATCGCCATGACTTTGATGGTGCAGGAGCCGCACCGCGCCGTGCCACCCAAGTCGCTGCGCGATGCCGTGGTGGAGCCGTTCCGTGAATTCATCAATCGCCAGGGCTGGGGCAGCGCGTTGTTGATCCTCGCGTTCCTGCTGTTCTACAAACTCGGTGACAGTATGTGTACCGCGCTGGCGACGCCGTTTTACCTCGACATGGGGTTTTCCAAAACCGACATCGGACTGATCGCCAAGAATGCCGGGCTGTGGCCCGCCGTCATTGGTGGCCTGCTGGGTGGACTGTGGATGGTGAAGATCGGCATTAATCGCGCGCTGTGGGTGTTCGGCGTGGTGCAGTTGCTGGCGATCTTTGGTTTCGCCTGGCTGGCTTCCATCGGGTATCATGCCGACATCGGAGCGCTGGAACGCACCCAACTCGCCATTGTGATCGGCCTGGAAGCGTTCGGCGTCGGCGTCGGCACGGCGGCTTTCGTCGCCTTCATCGCGCGCACCACACACCCCGCGTATACCGCCACCCAGTTCGCCCTGTTCACCAGCCTGATGGCCATCCCGCGCACCTTCGCCAATGCCGCCACCGGCTGGCTGGTGGAAGCGATGGGCTGGACCGGATTCTTCCTGCTGTGTGCGCTGCTCGCCGTACCGGGCATGCTGCTGCTGTTCAAGGTTGCGCCGTGGAAGGAGTCACCGAAGTAAAGGCGACGATAAAGAGTGGAACCCCTTAACTAGTGACCGTTAACTATATTTGACGCTTATCGTCTTCGGTGAGGAGATTCGTGTTTTATGTTAAAGCGGATTAGATCTCATTTGGGCAGCGATAATTCGCCTTATGGCGGCAACGATAATGAAACCATTTTCAGCAGCGTGTGAAGAAAATAAAGCGCCAATCCTGGCCGTTTTGCGTGAGCAGTTTACCGAGCCGGGATTTGTGCTCGAAATTGGCAGCGGGACTGGCCAGCACGCCGTGTACTTTCCACAACATCTGCCGCATCTTACCTGGCAACCTACGGATGTAGAGGAATCACTTGCTGGAATCGAAGCCTGGCGGTCTGAGGCTGGGTTGGCAAACGTTTTAGCGCCGTTAGCCCTGGATGTGCAACAAAAGACTTGGCCGGTCTCGCGCATTGATTACATCTTTTCTGCCAATACGACACATATTATGTCCTGGCCGGAAGTGGAATATATGTTTGAAGGCATAGGCAATATGCTCATTGCCGGCGGGCGTGTTTGCCTTTATGGTCCCTTTAATTACGGTAGACGCTATACCAGTGACAGCAACGCGCGCTTCGACGCCTGGTTAAAGGCAAGAGATCCGGCCAGTGGGATTCGCGATTTTAACGATCTGAATGACTTGGCATTGGGGGTTGGGTTGTCCTTAATCAA
Organism: Gammaproteobacteria bacterium; assembly: GCA_016200485.1. Taxonomy (NCBI): domain Bacteria; kingdom Pseudomonadati; phylum Pseudomonadota; class Gammaproteobacteria; species Gammaproteobacteria bacterium. The sequence continues at coordinate 118,271 of JACQEP010000014.1, read as the reverse complement.
GGACTATGAAATGCCAGTCAACAATCGTATTTTAGTCTGGCAAAGAGATGAGTAACATTAAATCACTCTGATACCTTAAATCCGAATTAATTGACTGGAGTTCTCTTGTTCAAGCTTATAGGTTTAATCGCAGGTTATTATTTTTTTGGGTTCTTTGGAGCGATCTTCGGTTTGCTTGCCGGGTCGTTTATTGATCGCGTCAGGGTGTATGGCGCCGGTGCGTTGAACCCGTTGCAGAATGCGCAACGTCAGGCGGTTTTCCTCGAGACGATGTTCCTCTCAATGGGCAAGCTGGCCAAGGCCGATGGGCAGGTCTCTCAGCACGAGATCGATCATGCTGAGGCCTTCATGCAGAAACTGGGTATGACCGCGGAACATCGCCAGCAGGCCATTATCTTGTTCAAGCGGGGAGCCGAACCGGAATTTGACATCGGGCCGACCTATCAGCGATTTATGTCCGTTTGCGGACATACGAAGAATCTGAAGGAAGTATTACTGGCTTATCTGATCGTGATGGCGCTGGCGGATGGACATTTTCATCCGGCTGAAGAGGCGGTGCTCTTTGATATCGCCGGTCGGGTGGGTTATGACCAGGTCACCTTCAAGCGCATGCTGGAGATGGTGCTGAATCAATCCCACTTCGCTGGAGGAACAGCTAGCTCAGCTGCGGCATTGGATGACGCCTACAAGGCGTTGGGCGTCACCAAAGACAGCAGCGATCAGGAGATCAAGCGCGCCTATCGCAAACAGATGAGCCAATACCATCCTGACAAACTGATCGGGCAGGGCCTGCCTGAAGACATGATCGCGATGGCGACCGAGCAGGCAAAAGAAATTCAGCTTGCCTACGATTTGATCAAGAAAAGCAGAAATGTTTGAGCGGAATCGTCGGCCCCGATGGTTGGCGACCGAGTTGAATGGCAAGGTTACGTTGAGTCTAACGGCAATGTGATGGCGCAGACGCTTACGTTCAACTGATCATTAAATCACTACGAACTACGAAGCCCGGCGAGTCCGGGCTTTTTTTGATCATTACTTGACACAAAACTTGACTTATACTTGACACTTAATTAGGCTTTCTATATGGCTTATGTTCCGCAATTCACTATCACCCCAACCCTGCTTGCTGAGGTAGAGCGGGTGGCGGCGTTACGCGAGCGCATTCAATGCACCGTGGTGGATATTGCCTGGATTCCCGCCCTGCAGAAAGATACCCGCACACGCAACGTTCACGCCTCGACGGCCATCGAGGGAAACCCGCTGACGCTCGAACAGGTTCGTGCGTTGGAGGAAGGGCGCGAACTTTCCGCTTCCAGTGCGCGACCCAAGCGGGAAGTCATGAATTATTTCGCCGGGCTGCGCTACGTGGAAAAAAACGCAGCTAAAAAAACATCCGTCATGCGGACATTCTGGCGCTGCATCGGATTCTGGCCGGGGAGGTAATGGATCAGGGTGAGGCGGGGAAATACCGGATGATCTCTGTCCGGGTCGGGCGGTACCTTCCCCCTCCGCCGGATGCCGTTTCAGGTTTGATGTTCGAGTTGCTGGAGTGGTGGAATACGGCTGCAAAAAAACTCTCGCCGGTTCTCAGTTCGGCCATTCTGCATTACCGCTTCGAGGCCATCCATCCGTTTGCCGATGGCAATGGCCGTACGGGTCGGGCGCTTGCTTTGTGGGAGCTCTACCGGCGCGGTTTTGACACGCATCACATTTTTTCGGTGGATGAGTATTACTGGGAAAATCGCCCCAAATACTATGCCGCACTGGATGGTGTACGGGAGGCTGGAGAAGATATGTCTGCGTGGCTGGAGTACTGTGCGGCGGGGCTGAAGCAGACTTTGGAACGGGCATGGCTGCGGATTCAAACCTTCCGGGTCCAATCTGCGGAAAAACTGATTTTGCGTCCGCGGCAGGAACAGCTTCTGTATCTGCTTCGCGATCACGGGGGCATGGCTCCCGCTGAAATATGGAAGGCGCTGGGCGTGTCTCGACAGGGTGCGATGGATTTATTGCGTCCGCTGCTTGACGCAGGGCTGGTCGAGAAAATCGGCGGAAAAAAGACCGGACGTTATGTTTTACGAAACTCATGAACGACTTGTATCAGCCGTGTCGGCTTCCAATTAAAATGCCAGATTCTGTTTCTGATGAACTGATTTCGCTTTATGACCGCGATGATCAAAAATAAATTGCGTTTGAGTCCGGCCATTCAGCCATTCATGTGCCTGATGCTAATCGGTGCGCTCACCGCTTGTAGCAACCGTGACGACCATAATCACCCTGACTTGAAGACGGGCGAAGATTTATTCAATCACCATTGCGCGGAATGTCATGGCAAGGATGGCACGGGTCTGTTAGCGGACCAGACGCCCGCCAATATCCTCACACTGCGGGGTCGTGACGGGATTGTTGATTACATCACCAAGCCCATCAATCCAAAGCGCAAGATGCCGGTGTTTGGCACTATGCCTATTGCAGAGGCCGCCGTCATTGCTGAGCACTTGCTGGAACTGCAACAAGTTTACGAAGACACCCCCACCTCAAAGAAAAAACCAGGTGGGCTGATGATTAAGCCTTAAGGCCAGTTCTGACGGCTGACTAAGGAAAAATCATCGACTGATAAATCCGATGATACTAGCCTTCCCGCGCTTCAGCGGCAAACGCCCAACGCGGCACTAAGTCCGCCATTGCACGATCAAGAATCGTTTCATGGTCGCGATAGTGTGGCGCGAAGCGTTCTACCAAGTTCCAGTAGCGGCGTGAGTGATTGAGATGCACGGTATGACACAGCTCATGTATGAGCAGATAGCGCACAATCTCCGGATCCAGAAACATCATTGCGCGATTGAGACTGATGTGTTGGCGATTCGAACAACTACCCCAGCAACTGCGCTGGGCGCGAACACTGGCGCTGGCAAAGGGCAATTTGATTTCGCGGCTCAGCGCCGACAACCACGGAATTAATATCGCTTTGGCGCGGCGGGTCAGCCACGCTTGTAACAGCGAAAAGCGTTGGGTGTCAGAATCGGCGGCGACCTGCATCACTCCGCTGCCAGCGTTAGCTTCCCGGACCGAGATCCGGCGCCGTTGACCCGAGATATATTCCAACCGCCAAACTTCGGTAATCGCCGCCAGGGAGATTTCCTCGGGCAATGTCACAGGTGACGCCTGCGACCAAACAGAGCTTGCCAAGGTGTTACGCAACCATTCTTCATGCTCGGCGACGAATCCTGGCACGTGTTTGAGAGCTACGCCTTTGGGCACGACTACCTCGACCCTGCCAGGCAACACGCGCAACTGTAAATGGCGCGCACGGTGTGAGACGCGCACCTCATAGGCAGGCATAAATGAGAATGTTAGTTGGCGATTTACTTCAGTCACCTGATGATTGTGCCTGGTTAGACGCTGACGTTCAACTGATCACTAAATCACTACAAACTACGAAGTCCGGCGAGTCCGGGCTTTTTTCTTTAAAGGGTTGTTGCCCTTTAGCTAGCAGTCAGACCTGCGTTATATAACAGTAGTGAACAGGCTACGGCTTACTTACTCTGCTACAATTTGATTCCCATTCTTGCCCAGCCTAATCTGCATAATGCAACCACAAGCCGATCCCTTTATTGTCCCTGAGTGTTATGAAGAGATCGAGATTCTTTATCAGGATCAGCATCTTTTATTAATCAATAAGCCAGCGTCGTTGTTGACACTGTCGGGGAAACATCCGCTCAACAAAGACTCGGTCCACTTCCGTTTAGTCAAAGACTTTCCCACGGCTACGATGCTTCATCGCCTTGATTTTGGCACCTCTGGTATTTTAATTGTGGCATTGAATAAAGAGATTAATGCCCATATTGGCAAACAGTTTCAAGCGCACCATGTTGTCAAAATCTATACGGCTATTCTGCATGGGCATCTCGCCAAGGATGATGGCCGCATTGATTTGCCGCTCGCTAAAGACAAACTGAATTTTCCATTACAAAAGATCTGTTATGACACTGGAAAAAAGGCCGTAACGAAATATCAAGTGATTGAACGCTTGCAGGACTCTTTTGTAACAAAAGTACTCTTTACACCCATTTCGGGTCGTACGCATCAATTGCATATCCACAGCAATGCCATCGGTCACCCTATTTTGGGTTGTGACCTCTATGCTACGGATGAGGCATTTTTTATGGCAAAGCGGTTAATGTTGCACGCCACAAGTATTGAATTTAACCATCCCGTCACTGAAGAAAGAATCAAGGGCGTTAGTCCTTGTCCGTTTTAGTTCGCCGCTTAGGCATTAAAACGGTTAGAACCCTTTAGCCGGGCAAATGGACGGGCGGGGCGGTGACGGTTCGCCAGAGATGGTATCTACGTGGCTTTAATGCCCCAACTATTTTTTGAATTAATGGGCATCATCGCAGTCTTAAGATCGCAATTATTGCATCTACCCACAGGATAAAAATGATATGGGCATGGAAATACGCCGCGGCATCGCCACGGACATCGTCAAAACCGACAATCAGAACAGTGTTGCGTGCCGTATCGGCGAGAGCAACGTGATAATTCATGGTGATTTGGAGCGTATCATCAAGGAAGGTGATGATATCCTCGTGGCTGGCGACCTGCGCGATGATGTGTTGCGCGCTCTGGCGGTGAAGAACATGACCCAGAACCGCACTCTCCAGATTGACGGTTCCAACTACACCCTGGTAATGGGAGCTGGCCTCTTTTTCTGGATACTCGGCTTGGTCCTCTCCTTGCAGGCACTTGGGGTCGGCGACACTACGCTCTCCATCCTTAATGCCTGCATGTCATTGGCGGGATTTATGCTCGGCATCTGGGCGTTTATGCGGGTATTGAGCATCAAGCGCGCCGGGCTGCGCATCACCTATGGTGAAGAAAAGCGCTGATGTTGTCAGGGAGAAGCCCCTGCAAACTAGATCTGAAGGAATGTTTGGCGTCAATGTACAGTTCCCAGTAATATTAGCGAAAACCGCGGCCTACTCCCGGTTTTCGTTTCTTAACTCCTGAAAATACCCAGATAAATATGGAAAACCAAGGCATATCATTCCCGCAACCGCGCACACTCTTGCGCTACCACCCGTCCGCATTTCTTCTTGCCGCGCAGTTATTGAGTTTGGTGCTGTACGCCTTCTATGACGACATAACCGGTGGACGGGCATTGTTTGCCGTGTTCGGTGTTTTGGTGTTGGTACTGGCGGTCTGGGTTGTTATTCGCAGTCCCTCGGCACGCTGGATTGCATGGGTTCTCGCCGCCGCGGCGTTCACATTGTCGCTGCTGTCTGTATTCTACGCCGACCCGAGACTTGTCGTCTGGTCATCGTTGATGGAAGCGCTGCTCTATTTTTACGCGGCCGGCAGTTTGATCGCCTACATGATGGAAGATCGCCGCGTAACCACCGACGAGTTATTTGCGGCCGGCGCCACCTTTACGTTGATTGTCTGGGGATTCGCCTATATTTATCTAGTCTGCCAGATCGGGGCGCCGGGGAGTTTTATCGGTGCCATTCGTCCCGATGAACCGCGAACTTTCCTTGAACTCCTTTTCCTGAGTTTCACCACACTTTTGTCGACTGGCCTCGGGGACATTTTGCCGGTAACACCGATGGCACGAGTGCTGGTGATGCTCGAACAGTTCGCGGGCATTGCCTACATTGCCGTGGTAGTTTCCCGGTTAATTGGGATGACGATCGTGCATTATCAACAATCGGAATCAGATAAGGGCCCCCCCTAACTGAATCTAAACTGATTGATACTTTCCTGGGTTGTCGTTAGAGAGTGGTGCCTATGGGAATGAACACGTGGGCACAAACTGCATGCCCATCCTGCATCACTTTACCTTCTGCCTGATTAGTTATAATGTCTCGGCGTTCATGCGGCAGCAGGTTTCATATTGAAAGGTAATCGCTTGGGAATCGGCAGTTTCTGAAATAACGCGTAGATTGGATCCCATCCGATGATCGCGCTGATGACAATGGGTATCGCTATCAATGGGAGCAAGACGAGCAAGCTAGCTTGGGCTGGCACTATTACAAATATCGCTCCAATCAGAGCAGCACCCACGACATATCGGGCGACCTTGTCAATATTCGCCATATTTTGGTTAAGATCAAAGTGTAATTTACCTGTATTCATGGTTGTTTCTCCATTTCAGTAATCGTGCAACAATCTCCGCAGGAGCTGCTGTTTAAGCTGCTCAAATGAGCAAGTTCAGCCACAATGCGCGTTATCGCGTACAATATCCAATCACCATTACGTATCGGCCTCATCACCATATGTCTATGAGTACACATATCGACACAAGCCAAGTGACTCTTGCATCGCGTAGGTTACGAAATATTTCGTTTCGACAGCTTCAAGTATTCGAATGCGTCGCAAGATTAGGTAACTTTACTGCTGCGTCGCGGGAGCTTTTCATTACGCAGCCAACGGTATCCATGCAGATGAAGAAGCTGGAAGAGTGTTTGAATACCCGGCTCTTCGAGCAGGTTGGGCGGCAGATTCATCTCACTTATGAGGGCCGAGCGTTTCTGAAAACCTGTCGCGAGATATTTTCTTGTGTGACGCGGTTTGATGAACACATCTCAAACCGAATTGATACGGTGAGTGGCCCGTTGACATTTGCCGGGGTGACCACCACGGAATACTTTGTCCCTGTTTTGTTAGGGGCATTTAAAAAGATCTACCCACAAGTGACGTTTTCTTTGAGTATCGTTGACAGAGAAAACCTGTCGCGGCGACTACAAGATAATCTTGATGATTTGTGTTTGATCGACCAAGTTCCAAATGATGTCGAGGTCAATATAATTCCGTTTATTAAAAACCCGTTAGTGGTCGTCGCCTCGTCGGATTATCCCCTCGCGCGTCGAAAACATCTTTCGATGGAAGTGCTCAAGACGGAGACATTTCTGCTGCGAGAGCGTACTTCAGGGACGCGAATCGCATTAAAGCGCTTTCTTGATAGCCAGGCAATAACGTTGAATATTGGTATGGAGTTGAGTAGTAATGAGGCGCTAAAACAAGCCGTCGCCAGCAATATGGGATTGTCGGTGCTGTCGCGGTATTGCGTCGCACGTGAATGTGAGCGCGGCGAACTAGTGGAGCTGAATATCAAAGGATTTCCGCTGATGGAGCGCTGGTACATTGTTCATCCGAAGGACCGGCACATGTCTCCGGCAGCGAATGTCTTTTTACGCTTCCTTCAGGAAGAGGGAGCCGAGGTGATAGAGAATATTGCGCGGGTTTAAAGCATCGCAATTCTCACTATTTGACCTTAAAATACTGTATTTGAAGCGCATTGCCTCGCTTAAGGAGGGGTACCGTCGTAGAGCGGTTCGTAGCGTTCACTGGGAAGTGGTGCTACCCTTTATTACAAAGACCAAACACCGTGAACAGGACTGAAGCGCGTGGACATTGAAACTAATCATCAGGCACCTCCGGCGGTACGTAACAGCTTAGTGACGCTTACCTATGTGATCTACGGTCTGCACGCGCTGAGTGCGCTGGGCGGCGTGCTGAGTCCGGCGTTTGTGGTCACGGCATTTGTAAGTGGGTGGCCATCCATCGTTGCAGTGATCATCAATTACGCGAAACGTACGGAGACGCGCGGCACCTATCTCGAATCACATTTCCGCTGGCAGATTCGTACTTTCTGGTTTGCTTTGGTGTGGGTGATTGTTGCGGTATTGTTTGCGGTGACATTTATCGGAATTCTAATCGCGTTTGTTGTTGCGTGGATTGCCGGGCTGTGGGTGCTTTATCGTATTGCACACGGTTTGCTCCGGCTCCTCGACGATCAACCCATGCCGTTGTGAATTTTTTATAGCCAATGATCCACCTACCTGAATCCCGTAACGCTTGATCTATGCTCGAATTCAACACAGTACGAAAGCGCGAGTTTGAGGCATTGTCCGTTGATCAACAACGCGCACAAGTCCTTGCTCCAAGCGGGTTTTCTGGAAAAGCGCAGGCGTTCGTACTATATTCATAAATGCTAATTTAAGATCCAAAATTAGTACAAAAAGTAACAAAAATTGCCATTACTATGGCCTTAGCGCGGTGGAAATCAATACTGTTGGTTGACGTTTGCAACACTGACACCTTACGTAGTGTAGGTGATTGGCCTTGCAATATGGAGGAATTGATTTTCGCAGCATCGCGGTGATCAAGATGTTGACTAACATTACAGCGCTATAAGCGCTAAGGAGTTTTGTGTTTTTTGTTGATGTGTTGACTCTACTGAAGTGCGCGCATAAATACGCTTTCCGGCAATAGGTGACGGGTGTGTTCTCGGATCAGGTATTAAGGAGAATTTGCTGTATTTCAGGGAGAAGTGGATATGGCTTACCGCAAGCTATTTCTATTCAGTCAGGTGGCGGATTCGCCGGTTTTTGTGAATCAACTCAGACAACCTGGTTGGGAGGTTTACGCTGCGGCCAATATTGCCGAGGCTCGAGAACTGCTCAGCCAGCATGATTTCTATGTCGGTGTGGTTAGTCTTGATTGCAGGGGCGCGGATGTCACGCAACTCGAGGAATTATTGCTCGCCAATGGGGACACAGAGTGGGTTGCCATTGTGCCGCCAGTCGATCAGTTCACCGTCGCAGTTGAAAAATTGGTGGGGGAATTTTTCTTCGATTACCATACGTTGCCACTGGATGGTGAGCGCTTATTCTTTGCCTTAGGGCATGCCTATGGCAAAGTTGAATTAAGGCGCAAGCTCGCAAGCCGAGTTGGCGGACAGGGCAGTAAGGGCGAGTTTGAGATGATCGGTCAGAGCGTTTCGATGCAGAAGCTCTATCGCGATTTAAGAAAAATTCACGGCTCGGACGCACCGGTTCTGATCCAAGGGGAGAGTGGTACGGGCAAGGAGTTGGCGGCGCGCGCCATTCATCAGTATTCCAGTCGCGCGGGTAAACCTTTCATCGCTGTCAACTGCGGGGCCATCCCCGTTAATCTCGTGCAATCGGAATTATTCGGCCATGAGAAAGGGTCATTCACGGGGGCCTACTCAAATGCAGTGGGGCGCATAGAGGCGGCTCATGGGGGGACAATTTTTCTGGATGAGATTGGTGATCTGCCGCTGGATCTTCAGGTTAACCTGCTGCGTTTTATTGAGGAGAAGACGATACAGCGTGTCGGCTCCATCAAGCACATCCCGATCGAGGCGCGTGTGATAGCGGCAACCCATGTCGATCTTGATGAGGCGGTGGCCTTGGGCCGTTTCAGGGAAGATCTCTATTACCGCATCAACGTATTGCATCTCACGATTCCGCCCTTGCGGAATCGTGAGGACGATTTTGAAATGCTTGCGCATGAGTACTTTAGAAAGTTTTCTCGCGATGGCGCTTCAACTGCTAAAGGGTTCAGCAGACAAGCCCTGCATGCGATGAAGAATCACGATTGGCCCGGCAACGTCCGCGAGTTAGTCAATCGCGTGCGCCGTGCCGTAGTCATGAGTGAGAAGCGTCTGTTGACCGCGGATGATCTCGGTCTGGAGAAGCGGCGTGCTGCCAGGAATCCAATAAAGCTGGAAGTTGCCCGCACTCAGATGGAGAGGGAGGCGATAAATCGGGCACTCTATTTTGCAGACAACAACGTCTCGGAGGCGGCCCGTCAGCTCGGTGTATCACGTGTGACATTGTATAGATTGATGAACAAGCTGGAGCCAGACCAGTGATCGCATTGCTGTGGATGTTAAGTGCTCGACCTGGGGAGAAGGCCCATGACTGTGCATCGAACTGAATTTCTCGTTTTTGCCGGGCTGATGTTGGGTTTAATAGTGATCGCGTGGCCGGTGCGGGCGGAGGATCAAGCGCCGGCAGAGAACAATTCGCCAGCGGCAGTCGAGGAAGAGGCACAGAAACCGCCGCCGCCGTCGTCGGTAGGACAGGCACCTGAACGCAGCCGCCGCCCGCCGACTGTCGCACAGATCTTCGACCAGCCGGGAATACTGACCCCGCGTGGAAGTTTTGCCATAGAGCCATCACTGCAATATGCCTATGCTTCAAGCAACCGCGTGACGTTGGTTGGTTATACAGTCATCCCGGCCATTCTAATAGGGCTTATCGATATCAGGAGTGTCAATCGCACCACAGTGATCGCGGCCATGACTGCCCGCTATGGCGTCAGTAATCGCTTCGAGTTGGAGGGAAAGCTGCCCTATGTTTATCGTAATGACTCCACCGTAACGCGCGCCTTCGGCGGCGGCGCCAATCAAGAAACTGCTTCCAGCGTCAGTGGCAGCGGGATAGGGGATGCGGAGTTTACCGCTCGTTGGCAGATGAACGATGGCGGCGCTGAGACGCCCTTTTACATTAGTTACCTGCGCGTGAAGACCCGTTCTGGTGACAGTCCATTTGATGTGGAGTTGGATGACAACAATCTGCAGAAGACACTGCCCACGGGATCCGGGTTTTACGGGATACAACCAGGTTTGACCGCGATTTTTGCTTCGGACCCGGCGGCATTTTTCGGCGGTGTGAGTTATCAATTCAATTTGGGGAGAAACGCCGGGGCAAATTATGGCTCCGTTGATCCCGGCGATGTTTTCGGCATCAATTTTGGCATGGGAGTGGCGCTTAACGAAAAGGCGTCTTTTAGTCTGGGCTATGATCACAGCGTCATTGGCAGGGATGAAATCAATGGCGCAACGGCACCTAGTGCAACGGTGGTCCAGCTCGGTTCTTTGCTGTTGGGCTACACCTATCGCCTGAGTGATAAGCGGAGCTTTAACGTTTCGCTTTCTGCGGGTTTGACGGAAGATACGCCGGATATGCAACTTACCCTGCGCTGGCCGATGAACTTTTGAGTATCGCTGTCAGCGAACTGAGGCGGCAAGCATGTCTTGCAGGGAGGAGGTGACAGCCATGTCGCGAAGCCATTCGCGGCTGGTGACAGTGGCGTTGATGATATTGAGATTGGAAATGGTTTTGTTATCCAAGCTGTTCTGCACCAGCGTCATTACGCTGGCAGGTAAGTCATTGAGGCTCGAGGCCAGGAAATGGTTATTAGGACCACTCTGTACGATGGTTAAACCCTGCAACTCATCCGCGCCGATGGCCGTGGATCCTAATGATGGGATTTCGAACTTAGTCGATACATGGAGAATACCATCCACGAACGCAGCATGCTCAATACCGATGGATATTTGCAGCTCTGTATCACGATCGAAGAGGGAAAAACCACCGCGAATGCTATTGAGCTCGGTCGCGTCGACCCGCGGTTGATCGAAGAGATCACTAACAATATGTTCATCAACAACGGACGTCCCGGCATGGATCGTCGTGCTGCCTGCCAGCAACAACAGCATCCGTGTAACGCCTTGCCGAAAACATCGCATCATATTCGGTTCCTAAAAATCATTCTTTCCGGGACGCATCAAGTGGGTGCCCGCCGAGGTGTCGCTCAGTATCGCCCTATCGATGGGGGCGGGTGCGCGAACCTTCCACTCCTGGACGCGGTTAAAGTTATTTTTGGCTTTTGAATTTCTTATGGCGAACAGAATACCGTTCGTCCACATTTTCTCAAAGTCAGTGCGCGAGATGGTCCTGGTGCCGACTGCGGGATCCCCGATGAGTAATTTGCCATCGCGAATTCCCTTGATCAGAACGAAATGGTTGTAGCCCGCTTCCTTGATGAGTGCGATGGCAGGGATGCCCGCCTTTGACAGCTGATCCAGTGATGCTCGGTAGCCTTCGGCGCGGAATCCATTTTGATCAAGGTATTTTTTCATATCGAGCATGGAGAATCCTTCAACGCGGATCTTTTCCTTGTCGCCTTGTTCATACATAGCGAGAAAAACTTCCTGCTCAGTCACAGGATGATCGTAGTGGTATGTCAGCAGCGTTGCCATGGTCGCAGAGCCGCAGCTGAAATCGTATTGTTGCCGTAGAGTGGTGCGAAAGCGCGCCTCCTTAAGGCTGGTGACCGGAACGAAAATGTTTCCCGGCGCAGCGCCGGCGAGGCTTACGAATCCTGCCTGCGCAGGTGTTGCGGTTAGCGCTAAAAACAGCAACGAAGGGCCTAGATATCTAAGCATTTCCATAGCTACTGCAGCCGCAGATTCAATATGGTGGCGTTTTGAATGATGACGTTATTTCCAGAATTTTGAATTATAGTTGCGAAGCCCTTAGCCCCGGCAAAGGCATCCTGGGTGATGATATTGGAGCCAGTGACATTGGATATGGCCTGGTTTTCATAGAGTTGTGCAGATAACTCCATGTCATTGAGATACTGGTCCTCGCCACCGCGCATCGCTGCAAGTTCACCGTCGGCCAGCATGCCGCCAATTTCCGCCGTGCCAGCTTTCTCCTCGGCTTCCTCGGCGAGGACATGCGGTGAAAGCATTATGCCAAGCCACAGCGCGAGTGCCATCACGATTATTTGTTTTCCTGGCATCAGAGGAGACCCCTGCTTGGATATTACGGAAGGTACGCCGGGACGGCTTACAACCGCCCCGGCGTTAAACTCACCGTCGCTAACTCAAACTCAAGGGGTTAAATTGGCCTGCACCGTGACACCTTGTTGCACTAAGGCATTGTGCCCCGTGTTCTGGCTCACCACAGTAATGCCGGCGGCACCGTCGAAGCCCCCGCTGATGGTGTTGGAGGCATTGTAGGTCCCCGCATCTCCGCCATTAGCGCTACCGCCATTGCCGCCTGCGGCACCATTGCCAGTGGTGACGTTAGCCAGGGTTTCACCGGTCGTGGAATCACCGCCCAAGCCGCCATCGCCACCGCCACCCGTGTCTTGGGTGTTGGATGCCGTGCCAGTGGTAGCATCACCGCCCGCAGCACCACTACCGCCCGCACCGCCGGTTGCCGACGCCGTAGAAGCGCCGGAGGAGGCTGTTCCGCCACCAGCACTACCGCCGCTACCGCTGGTTCCATCGGATGAGGCTGTGCCCGATGTGGCCGTGCCGCCCGCACCGCCACTCGCCGTGCCTGTCGCTGCACCGGAGGTGGCTGCGCCGGTGTTGCCGCCGGATGCAGTGGTCGTCGAGCCGCCACCGTTGGCCTGACCGCCGGCACCGCCCGTATCGGTGGTAGAAGCTGTTCCGGAAGTGGCCGCACCGCTAGTACCGCCGCTCGCCGTTCCAGTTACCGCACCACTGGTGCCATGTCCGCCGCTGCCGCCAGTGCCAGTACCGCTGGCGGTGCCGGTTGTTGCCATACCGCTATCGCCGCTGGTACCTGTGCCACTGGCCTGGCCAGTGGTGCTGTCACCCGCATTACCCGCGGTGCCGGTGGTGCTTGCGGTGCCACTCGCTGCGCCACCACTGGTACCGCCGGTGCCGGTCCCCGATGCCACGCCGCTGGTACCATGTCCGGCGGTACCGCCGGTGCCGGTCCCTGATGCCATGCCGCCAGTACCAGCACCGCTGGATCCGCCGGTGCCGGTGCCAGTGGCTTGTCCTGCTGTACCGCCCGCGCCGCCCGCGCCAGCGGTAGTATTACCGACTGTGCCGCCTGCACCGCCGGCGCCGCTAGGAGTTCCGCCTGCGCCACCGTTAGCCTGGTTGCCGGTATTCCCTGCGCCACCTGCGCCGGTAGCACTGTTGCCACCGGTAGCTGTACCCGCAGTATCACCCACTGAGCCGCCCAAGCCTTGGCCACTACTCGCCGCGGCCGAGGCATCGCCTAGGCTTCCGCCAGTGCCAGTGCCACTGGTACCAGTACCAGTAGAACTACCCACATTGCCACTCATACCCTGACCGGAGGTTGAGTCTGCAGTGGTGGCACCACCCAATCCGCCAGTTGCGCTGCCGCTGCTGCCATTGGCGGTGATACCGCCGCTGGCACCGCTCATGCCCGCGCCGCTGGTACTGGTAGCGGTCGTACCGCCACCAAGTCCGCCAGCACCGTTACCCGTGGTACCGGCATTCGTCGCGCCTCCTCCGTTACCGCTCGTGCCCGCGCCAGTGGAGGCACTAGTACTCGTGCTGCCTCCTATTCCGCCAGTCGCAACGCCACCTGCGGATGATCCCGAGGTATCGCCGACGCTACCGCTCAGGCCCTGACCGCTGGTAGCCGTGGTAGTTGCATCGCCACCATTAGTGCTGCTGGCATTACCGCTGGTGCTAGCGCCTGAGAAACTGCCACCGTTACCGGCTGAGCCGCCATTCGCCGAAGCAACGCCGCTTGTGGAATTCGCAGTGCCGTTTCCGCCATTTGAGCCATTGCCGCCACTGCCGGCATTACTCGGTCCACTGTTGGCGGTGGCGGTGTTGCTGCCGCTCATGCCACCTTGCGCGCCATTACCACCAATACTCGATCCACCGGTATTAGTCACATTGGCATTGCCGCCATTACCGCCACTGGCACCCGCGCCGGCAGCGCCGCCGGAACCACCCGTATTACCAGTGTTGGTGACCGAGTTATTTGATACGGTGCCATTCAAAATGGTTTGTGCGGTAATCGATGTGCTGGTATTGTTGGAATTAGTGATGCTATTGTCGGTGTTGTTCGACTGCGAGACGCTACTGTCATTGTTGTTATTCTGATTTGAATTATCGGTGTTGATACTCTTATTATTGTTCACATCAGAATTGTTAGTACTGCTGTTATTGTTCTGGTTACTGTTGTCAGTGCTCTTATCGTTTCCTTGATCTGAGTTATTTGAATTATCTGAGTTATCTGAATTGTCATCTGTGTTTGCCACTGAGGCTGTTGAAAACTCGTTTGCTACTGGTCCACTGTTGTCGGTTTGTGTGGAAGTAGCGGTAGCAGTTTGGTCACCGCCACCGGAGTCGGTGTTGGTTGGATTTGCCCAGACCGGAGCCGAAATACCTAGGGCAAGGGCCACAGCAGTGCATAGACGCTTTTTACTGAAAGTATCATTATTAATAACATTATTCATAACGTCCTCCGTTTATTGTCGATCTGTATAGAAGGCCACTGGGATATCCAATAATGCAAATGCCGTGCCCAACTCTGGCTTGTGCCGCAACTTCATGAATTTTCTAAGCTTGCTATTAAAGGTCTGTCGCATTGTAAAATGTATTGGCAATCCACTTGTAAACAGATTGAAACACTCGTCGTGCCTTATATTGCGAACAGGTAACATCAGGTGCTTAAATTACAAGCATTAATCCATCTGCCTTGTTCAAGATTGGAGTTGTAAACATTTTGAAACAGTATCGTGGGTGTATGCTGTGTCGATGGTGCGCGACTGATACAGTTTTGTTACTGTGGAATAAAACACTAGCCGCACATTTCTCTGAAGATTAGGAAATACCTTACGACCGCATTACGACTTTCTTAGGGGCTCGTTAAGCATATTATTTAATTGAGTACTGAAATTCTCATCTGGCGAGATAATTGCGGAATGTAAATGGCGATTATTTCTCTTTCCATTGGACTTTTTAGCGGAGGATGCAAGTTATAGAACCGTATAAAAATAGGTTATCCTGGTTACAGGTCAAGCACAGTTTTGCTAACTATGATCCGCCTACCTGAATCCCGCAACGCTTGGTCGACGCCAGAATTTAACTCGGTATTAACACGCGAAGTGGAAGCACTGCCTGTCGATCAGCTGCCGTTGCAGCAGGGGTTGTCTGTTAGTAGTTATGTGGTTGACGATAAACCCAGTGTACGGATTATTTCGGTTGCTGATACGGCGGACGTTATTCGCGCCAAGATCGGCGTGTTTTATCGTGGGATGATTGCCGGATGCAATTGTGCCGATGATCCAACGCCGATGGAGGCGCTGAATGAGTATTGCGAACTTTGGTTGGTGCTGAACAAACGGTCGGGAGAGGCCGTTGTCAGTTTGGTGGATCAAAACGAATAAATCTGAGTCCCTCTTGTTTTTGCTGTGATGGCGGAATGAATTGAAGTCTAATTATTTATTTGTGGAAGTACCAACGCTTCCCCATCAAGAGGAGGAAATAAAAAAACTTAAGTTAAGTGCCATTCGGGTCAAAGCTCTTTAACCATGCCCTAGCCGTTTTTATTCTGAGTGGAAATCTCAACTATTTGGACTATTCTTGTATTCTAGGGAGAGTAGCGTAGGGAGAGTAGCGTTTAGTCGACCTGTACTTGCTTATCAGTTTCTTCATCAATCTATTCAGTCTATTACGCTTAGACAGGGAGGTCGTCATGGGAAAGGCTCGTGTGTCTCACATTCGTTCAGCTCAGGCCAAGACTACAAAGTCTTACGTACCCCAGCTCATCACAGAATTGAAGGCTGCCAGGGATCTGGCGTTGATCAAAGATGCGCGGCAGGAGGAGTCCGCTCTCCGGGCAAGATTCTCCGGGCGATCGGAGGTACTGGCCAATCAACGCGCTAGCTGGCAGCTTATCGAGTACTTCGCAACCAAAAACGGTTTTGAGAGCGAGAAGTTCGATGAGATTCTCGCGCGCAATCAAGCTGAACTGAGCCGTATTGCGGATGAGCAAAAGGCGGCCGCCATCAAGCAGTCTTCATCCGAAATGAAGACGTTCATTCACGCCATCGAAAGCAAGCGCCAGGCGTTCGATACGCTAATCTCCACAGCCGTGTCACCCCAGCCTTTCTTTGTCGCGCTGGATTCGCCTTTTCTCATCTGGCCGACCCATGGCATAGAACTATTAGACTCGCATACAGACCCGTATCGAAGCACGGCGAAAATTACTCTCGATTCTGGCCGGACGTTCGGTTACGAGGAGCTGGGGTTCTATTTTCTCTATGAGAATCCGAGCGACCGGTTTTCCGTGATCAATGTCGACGGTTACCTGGTTTTCAATGGACAGCTCCGGGCGTCTCAGGGCGGGGGGTTCTGGCCGGGTGACAGACACGCCAGTGTAGGCGTCGGTGGGCATCTGCACGTCTTTGAGTGGTGGAATCAGCCACCGACCGAACCGTTAGCACAGGCTGACCAAACTCAGCAGGTAGCGTCCGTAGCAACCACGGGAGGAGGTTTTGGCGATGTGGGGGCCATTGAAACCAAGAACGTATTCAGAGGCGTCGATCTCCGTCACACTCTCTTTGTGATGCCGCCGCATGCAGTGACGGTAATTGAGGTGACGGCGGCCATTACCTATGGAACCGGCACCGACAGTGGCCACGTGAATGTGGATTTCAACAGCGGAGACTTTCAGATCATGTGTCCTTTTGTATTGATCTCAGTTTTGACGTAGATCAGATGCCAGTTTAACTTGCGAGCGCATGAGTGTACGAGGTAGAGCAACGCAGGGAGCAGTGTTGCTCTTTACGCCAAACTCAAGGAGGAGAATATGGCAATACGTATATTGATGGTGAGTGACGCCGAAGGTAGCTATAGCGCACCGAGTGAACGATTCGGGCTCACGGAACTCGTTCAGGCGCTTAAAGACGGCGGCTATCAGGTTACGAAGGCGCATCGTTGGAACGATGGCATGCAACATACTGCGGGTGCGGATATTACGAGCTTTAAGTTTCAGCAGGGATTTTTCAACGCGAACGACTACGATGTGGTGTGGCTGATGGGATTTGCGAGTAGCAATCCGCAAGGCCCTTATGGCGATCCTTCAGGTTTCGCGATGTCCGATAGCGAGGTCGAAGTCCTGGCTCAGTTCATGAATGATGGCGGCGGTGTGTTTGCGACAGGTGATCATGACGACCTCGGTGCCGATCTGTGTGCCAAAGTGCCACGAGTGCGCAGTATGCGGCAATGGACGACGGATTATGGGTGGTTAAATTACACGGGTAATCCCGATGCATTTGTCCCTGACGCCAGCAAATCGCCGCCGCCGGTTGGCCGCTATCGTCTTGATACGCTCGTCACAGGTCACAATGTGCACTACGAGTTCCAGGATCAATCGGACGATATTCCTCAGCAGATCGATCCGGTCATGCGCGTGATTCGCCAGCACATCTCCCATATTGCAGGCGGCGAGATCGGTTGGATTGAACGGGTACCGCATCCATTACTGTGTGGGCCGAACGGTGTGATCGATGTGTTGCCGGACCATATGCACGAGGGACGTTGTCTCGTCCCGCAAGACCTGACTAAAACATTTGCGATCAAAGGCCAGTCCCATGACGAATACCCTCTGCTCTCGAACGGCACCCGGGTTTCACCGGAAGTGGTGGCCTATGGCCGGGTCAAGGCGCGAAGCTATGATCCAAATTTTGACGATCCTACCGAAGGTGTCAGGGACTCCAATACGAATGTCACTGCGACAAATTTCCCGGTGATCACTGCCTACAACGGTCACCGTGCTAAGGTCGGACGAGTGGTGGTAGACTCGACTTTCCATCACTTCACCAACATCAATGTGACGGGCGTCAAGTCGGAATTTTCAGATGAGCCTAATCCCGTTGATGCTGTCAAAGGACAGGGTTTTCTTGCATCGCCGGCAGGTCAGGCCCATTACGCGAATATCAAGGCGTATTGGTGCAATATCGCCAAGTGGCTATCTCGCCCGAAAACGTTCAAGCAACTCGCCTGGCAAGCGTTCCTGGATGTGGCACTGGACCCCCGGCTTAAGCAGACTGCGTTGAATGATGCGGCCGATCGTCTATCGCCTCGATATTTGGTTAGACACGGTGCCGTTGCGTGGGACCTGATGACACAAAAGACGTCGCCTTGCATGGTGCTCGACTTTGTCTTCGATGTAGCGATTCCCGATCCATTGTCGTATTTGCTTTCACCTTCGGTGTATATCAAGCTTACGCTGCCAGACCCGCCACCGAATGAAGTTATACGTAAAGATCTCGCGGTAGATAAGCTCGAACTTGCGTACTATGCCTTGGGTGGTGCGATGATCAAGTTGCGGCAGCCGGAAAATCGGCAACTTCTCATGTCGAATAAGCTTGATGCGGAAAGTGGAATGCAGCTCATTCAAAGCGGTGCAATGTCCGGTCTTCGCCGCGGCTTAAATGAGCAAAGTATGCGCATGGAACGTACGCTGCGTGCGCTAAAGCGAGCGATCGAACTCAGCGGCAAGGTGGGCAAGCATGCTCAGACCGAGACGCCATCAAAGGAAATAGAGTCTGTGACCTAGAAAATTCGATTACCGTTAAATCTCTGCGGGTGTAATTCCCCGCAGTTTGCTGCAAAAGATTGTAGGGGCGATTCATGAATCGCCCCTACGCCGCAAGCCCCGCCTGGCGGCGTTATCGCGCCGAAACCGCTCCTGCGATTTAATACCCCGTCCGTTTGCGGCGGGGTGATTTACTGCGTGTAAACTCCACTTTAAAAGTGTCGCCTTTTTTTGACATTGTCGTTATGACTCGCCGTCTTATACTCACTAGTAAGTGACCGGTATTACTCGATCCGTTAAAGGAGATGTGTTGAATATGTCAGCCGCGATCTTCAAGCTGCTTGGTTTTTCTGCCGCGATGCTCATATTTGCATTTGATGCGATGTTACCGTTCGGTGTGGCCGCAGGCGTGTCTTATGTACTGCTGGTGCTGTTGAGTCTGATAACCCAACGTCGCTGGGATGCCGTCGGCATGGCGATCATCGGCAGTCTATTAACTATCATTGGCTATTTTATCTCCGAACCTGGCGGCATTCATTACATGGTGCTGATCAATCGTGGCATTGCCTTAGCCGTGATTTGGGCGGCGTGCATCATCATGGTGATACATTTCTCCAGTCTGGCAGAGTTGAAAACGATGGCAATATTGGATCATGTGACGGGGCTGTACAACAGGCATTATTTTTTTATTCAGGCAGAAAGAATATTAAAGGGCTGGACTCGCTACAAGACGCCGGTCACGTTGATGCTGATTGATATGGATGATTTCAAAAAAATAAATGACACATATGGGCATGACGCGGGGGATCGAGTGCTCAAACATGTGGCAGATACGCTGAAACAGTGTTTGCGCGATGTTGATGTGATTGCCCGCATCGGTGGTGAAGAGTTTGTTGTACTTTTGCCTTCCACGACCATCGATGCAGGTGATGTGGTAGCGGAGAAAGTGCGTTCGGCGATTGAAAACATAACGCTTACTTATCAGCAGCAGGAAATTAAGGTGACGGTAAGTATTGGTGTTGTGGCGGCGAGTCGGAGGTGGCAGTTAATTGGTGATTTGCTTAAAGCGGCTGATAAATTGCTGTATCAGGCAAAGCATCGTGGGAAAAATCATGTTGCGATCGAGGGATTTACGGTTTTTCCGCAAGCGCGGGCGATGCCGAATATGGTTAGCCATTAGCTTGCCGCCAGCATTAGCGACGTTCTGAGGTTCCTTTCGGGTCAAAGCCCTTTAATAAATCTGACACCTTTTTCATCACAAGTAGAGCAGTATCGCAAAATAGTGACTTACGCTGCCCGCAAGCACAAACAAATGCCAGATGCCATGGCACCTCGGGTACCAGTGGTCCAGGATAAAAAACACGACGCCTGTGGTGTAGAAAATTCCTCCGGCCAGCAGCCAGCGAAAGCCCGCGGGCGGCAACGCGGCGATGATCGGATCGAGGGCGAAGAGACAGAGCCAGCCCATGACCAGGTAGATGATAATCGGCACCACTCGTGCCCCTTTGCGTGGCAATGCGTCGAGGACGACACCGAATGCCGCGAGCCCCCAGATCACGCCAAACATCCACCAGCTCAAGGCACCTTTGAGTGCGACGAGTGTGAAGGGGGTGTAGGTGCCGGCGATCAGCAGGTAGATGGCCTGGTGGTCGAACACCTGGAATATCCGTTTAGCCCGGCCGCTGAGGCTGTGATAAAGGGTGGAGACGAGATAGAGCAGGAACAGGGTAAAGCCGTAGACACTGTAGCTGATGATCTTGCGGACATCGCCATCGATGGCGGCATAAGTAACGAGCACCGCACCACCGGCCAGCGCGAGTACGGCGCCGATGAGGTGACTGATACCGTTGAAGCGTTCTTCTTTGTCCATGCGCTCTATTCTACAGGTTGCGGTTTTTATAAGGCGAATGCGCGGCAAGTTTTTGCATCTGTTGTTGCATGAGATTTTCTTCGTGCGCGACATAATAGGCGATGTCGTTACTAAAACCTGCATGATAAGTTGATTTGTTATGTAGAATTATGTCCTATTGATAAAGAGTAAAATCAGCATGTAAATAAAAAAAATCTGCTCTTCAAATCAGCATTGATAGATTTAGTCCTATTCATGAACTACACTGCTATCCTGAGTAGTTGCTTTTATGCCCGCGTTTCATATTGATGAATGGAGGCTAGCCGTGAATCATCGATCTTTACCAATCGTTCTGGCGTCGTGGATTACCGCGTTGTCTCTGCTCCTGGTGAATCAGCTGGCGCTCGGCATAACCGCGCCGGTCATGTATGGCACCTTGAGCAATTTCGATGTTATCAATGACACTGGTCAGCCAACGAACGGGTTTGAAATTGAACTCGAGGGGATATCCCCCGGTGATGTCGTTTACACCTTTGGTGACTCGGGTAATCCCGCCGTGCCTTATATACGCTATGGCAAACCGACTGTATTGCGGAATGCCGCCGGCACCGGCACCATTGTTCGCTATGCCAGCACGTATGTCGGCGGAGTGTTTATCGAAGCGACTCCCTCGCCGACGCCACCCTACCCAGTTACGATGGGACATCAGTGCTGGATCTATGGCGACCCGGTACATTATCCCACCAGCGGTTGCGAACACTTTGGCGTTTCGCTGATCGGTAATCCGACCAAGACCACTTATCGGTGGCTGGTGGGGAACAATGTGACAGGCAAGCTGAGCGTGGTCGGCAGCCCCGGTAATCCGAGCATTCCGGCACCGGTCAATGTTCCTGCACCGATCTGGAACGTTAACCAAGCACCTCCACCTCCGGGTGTTCCTCCGGCTCAGCCCCCGGTGGTGGTGGCAGTAGTGCAAGCACCGCCTGCGCCACCTCTTCCGCCGGCCGGAAAGGGGCAGTGGGGAGATGCGATCTGGATGAAAATCTACAAAACCGAGCTGTCCGATCCGGCCGACCTTAATGATCTTGTTCCTGACGGAGCGGACGTACCGAATCCCGCAGAGCCGCCAGAGATCGAGTGGCAGTTGCTGCAATCGGCCCCATTGGATAAACCTGATGGAATTAATGAGTCCAGCGAAAACGGGGGAGAGGCGGGCGCCGGCAATGAAGCGGTTAGCCGAACTTACGAGTTCTATAAATACACCGGTGCGTATGACCCTGACCCAGAGAACTTCCACGAGGCCTTTTGCGATAATCCAACCGCAGTGGATCAGCAAATTCCAGAGAGATGCGGTGCGCCTGATGCCAATGGCGTTGCTGGTGTCGGTGACCTGATCGGCGCTCAGAACGCGGCTATAAACCTGGTGGCAGCTTGCGCAGTCGATGTAAGTTCTTCGATTGCGGTGAAACGTTCCGGCTACCTCTTCAACTTTGGTACCAAACTTTTCTCCCAGAATGTCACGCTGACCAATACCAGTAATGCACCGATCTTTGGGCCGATCTCGCTGGTGCTCGACAATCTCAATCTGAGTGGTAATGCCGGCCTGTTCAACGTTGCAGGCACGACGAGTTGTACGGCGCCGCAGAACAGTCCGTACGCCGATTCCTCGATCAATACAAGCGTGGCTAGTCTGGCACCGGGCGCGAGCGTCTCAATGACACTTCAATTCAGCAATCCTGCCAAAACCAGCATTAGTTACACTCCACGCGTGTTATCCACGTCAGGAATGAGATAGGGAGAACGATACATATGAACATTAGACAACGCGTTGCATCTTGGTCGCTGTTACCGATTGCGCTGGCCGTGGCAGGTACGGTACATGCGAACGTCGTTTACACGGTGAATTTGAATACGAGCGCCATAAATGGTGCGGCGGGGTATGCGCTGGCCTTTCAGCTGAATGACGGATCGGGGCTAAGTGACAATAACAACACCGTGATGCTCAGCAACTTCAGTTTCGGTGGCGGTAGCGCCGGCAGTTGCGGTGTGGCGGGAAATTGCGAGCCATTGGGCGGAGCGAGTGGGGATGCGAGTCTCGTTTCTGGTATTACTCTTACCGATAGCGATTTCTTCAATTCATTTGCGCAACGTTTTACGCCAGGTAACACGTTGTCGTTCAAATTGGACATGACGACAAATCTCGATGCAGGCGGAACGCCAGACGCCTTCGGCTTCAGCATCTTGGATATCACCGGCACTCCGCTTCCGACGCTGGACGCATCAGGGGCTGACACATTGCTGAGTTTCGACATCGACTCGAGCAATCCAACGCTACTGTCCTTCGCAACAGCGCCTGGAAGCGAAGTTGCATTGAATGCCCCGACGTATGTGCTTGCACCACCCAATGGGCAAGTGCCGGAACCGGGAAGTTTGCTGTTATTGGGGGTTGGGCTAGTCTCTCTCGTCAGGGTAAGCCACCGAATAAAGATCAAGTAGAATAGTCTCAAGATACGACATCAACAGGGGTTAAGCCATTTCACGATCTTCGCCACTACTTACATTTATAAGGCGAATGGGCTGCAAGCTTCTGCATCTGTTGTTGCATGAGGATTTCTTCACGCGCGACATAATCGGCGATGGCGTTACGGAAGCCTGGGTGGGCGATCCAGTGGGCGGAGTAGATGGGGGTGGGTAGAAAGCCACGACTGATTTTATGTTCGCCCTGCGCACCGGCTTCGAATCGGTTGAGGCCGTGTTCGATGCAGTAGTCGATGGCGCGGTAATAACAGGCTTCGAAATGCAGGCTGTGGAATTGTTCACTGCAACCCCAGTGGCGGCCGTAGAGCGTGTCGCGCCCGCGTAAGAAAAATGAGCCTGCGACGTAGCGGCCGTTATGGCGTGCGAAGATGAGCAGGGTGTGATCGGGCATGGTTTTCCCCAGTGCTTTAAAAAAACCTGGGGTCAGCGAGGCAGTGCCCCATTTTTTGTCGAAGGTAGATTGGTAAAAGTCGTGAAAAATATCCCACTGCGCTGCGTCGATGTGGTGGCCGTCGAGTAGCTCGAGCGTGACGTTGGCTTCGGTGACCTGGCGGCGCTCGCGTTTGATCTTTTTGCGTTTTTCGGCGGAAAGTGTTTGCAGGAAGTCGTCGAAATCGCGATAGGTGTGGTTGGTCCAGTGATACTGACAGCCGATGCGTTGTAACAGACCGTGTTGTTGCAGACGTGCGGTGTCGCGCTCATCGGTAAACAGCCAGTGCAGGCTTGAGACATTCAGCTGGCGGGCATGTTCGAGTGTGCCGGTGATGAGCAGGTCAGCGACCATTTCGCGTTGCGGTCCATCGGCCAGTAGCAGGCGCGGGCCGGTGGCGGGGGTGTAGGGGATGGCGACGATCAGTTTTGGGTAGTAGTTCAAGTGTGCATGTTCATAGGCTTCGGCCCAAGCCCAGTCGAAGACGAATTCACCGTAGGAGTTATTCTTCAGGTACATCGGCACGGCACCGAGCAGTTGGCCATTATCGGTGGCAATCAGATGCTGCGGCCACCAACCGGCGTGTTCGCCGACACAGTGGTGCTGTTCCAGTGCGGCGAGGAATTCGTGGCGCAGGAAAGGGTTTTCGTTGCCGGCCAGTGCATTCCATTGTGGGGCGGGAACGTCGCTTAGACTGTCGATGAGGGTGAGCTGCATGTTGTATTCAGAATATCACAGGTGACCGATTTCGGATTTTAGTCTAAACCGATGAAACAAGTCTCTGATGCAGGTTTTTACGGCTCTTCTGGCCTTATTGCGTGGCTTTCAGTATTGCTGCTAACGGCATCATGGTGATCTCTGCGCGGAACAGAATTGCACCATTTTTCAGTAAACCAAAGCAGTGGTGTAGATATTGAGTAACACCTGCGGCATCTTCACCCGCTGCGATCGCGGTGGGTTCATTGACGAGCATGTGGAGTATATCATTACTGCGCAGCCTTTTTGTCAGTTCGCGATCGATTGAAATGTTGTGAGTGGTATAGACCATCGGCTCACGTTCAAAGTCATGGTGGTTTTTGAGGGCGCGTTCCAGCAGGGCGCAGGAGATGAGCCCTGCTGAGTAGGTCTCCGGAAATCTGATCCGCTCTTCAAGCTCGTCAAAATAGGCCGACTGATCGGCCAGTGAGCCCGAGAGAAAGTTCTTGGCATTGCCGTTGCTCATGAACTTCCGTTTATAGAAAAGACCGGTGCCCTCAATGTAGCTGCGGTCGGGTTGATGGGTGAGATCGGGCAGGGATGAGAGGTGGGTGTCGCTGAGGAAGAGCGGGGCCTGCGATTCTTTCTTGAAACCGAAGATGACGATGCCGCGCTCATTCTTGATTGCAATCCGGTTGCTGAGGGTGGTGTTCTCTCCCGGTTTGAATTGCGATTTTTTGATCTCGACCTGTACGGTCTCGCCGGGTTTTACTACGCTGGCGAAGGTGAATTGATAGTTGCTGAATCGCAGTTTGTTGTCTTCAATCACTATAGCTTCGTTGTGCTGTGCGCGATAAAGCCGCAGCTGATCTTCGATCAAACACTCCAGCTGGAAGCCAAGTGCGATCGGACCGCCAAACGGATTGCCATGAATCCGTCCCCACTTTACCCTGTCATGGAACAGGTTGAAATCATCCGTAGAGTTACGAGCCGCATCGATGTGGATTTGCAGGAAGGTAAGCGGTGTATGAGCGATGGGCTGGGTCATGGTTTGTCGTCCATTCTCGGGTGGTTTGATCTGGCGGAAGGCGCCTCGCTTTTCCGCCCTGCATCCATCCATATTAGCGACCTGTTGGGCGGAAAAGCGTAGGTCCTTTCACCCTGGTATGATCTTAAGATCACGGCTTTAAATGGCGATATAACCATCAATTCGGTATAGTTTCCTTATGGCAGTCAAGAAAACAGTGTCCTTGGTATTGGGCAGCGGTGGGGCGCGTGGGTTTGCGCATATCGGTGTGATCAACGAGCTGACGCGTTGCGGCTATGAGATTAAGGCCATTACCGGGTCTTCGATGGGGGCCTTGATCGGTGGTATTTACGGCACGGGTAAACTTGATGTTTACACCCGCTGGGTGATGGCGTTGCAGCGCACGGATGTGATTCGGTTGCTTGATCTTTCCTTCGGCCATAATGGTTTGATCAAGGGTGATCGCATCATGGAGGTGCTGCGGGAATTGATCGGTGACATCAATATCGAGGATTTGCCGATCCGCTTTGCTGCGGTGGCGACGGATATGGTGGCGGAGGAGGAGGCTTGGTTCCGCGAAGGGCCGTTGTTCGATGCGATTCGGGCGTCTATTTCCATTCCTACTATTTTTACGCCGCATCAATACCGTGGCCGTGAATTTCTCGACGGCGGGCTGATAAATCCGCTGCCAATTACTGGTGCACTCAAAGACAAGGCCGACCTGACCATTGCTGTGATATTGAGTGGTAAACCAACGCCAAAACCCAAACTGCAAGTTCCACCGCCGCAGAATAACAATCATCAGCATGCGACCTATCATCAGCGGATTATGCAGTTTGTCGAGGAATTGATGATACGTATGGAAAGGCAGTCAGACGAAACATTGAGCATGCTTGATATCATCATGAAGTCGATGGTGATCATGGAAAACACACTGGCGCTGGCGCAGCTTAAAGATCATGCGCCTGATATTTTGATTGAAATCCCAAGAAATGCCTGTAACTTTTATGAATTCCATCGGGCGCGTGAATTGATTGAAATTGGCCGCCTGCAGACGGTGGCGGCGTTGTCGTCGAAAACAAGGGCAGAGTGAGGTGACCCTATGGCCCTAAAAGCAACTATATTCAAAGCTGATCTGAACATTGCGGACATGGATCGTCATTATTACCATGATCATGCCCTGACCATTGCCCAGCATGCTTCGGAAACCGATGAACGGATGATGGTGCGTTTATTGGCCTTTGTGCTGCACGCGCATGAGGACTTGGTGTTCGGCAAAGGGTTGAGCACGGAAGACGAGCCTGACGTCTGGCTGAAGGATCTGACCGGCGCCATTGATCTGTGGATAGACGTGGGTTTGCCCGACGAAAAGCGTCTCCGCAAGGCTGCGGGCCGCGCCAAGCAGGTTATTGTCTACAGCTACGGCGGGCGCGGTGCCGATTTGTGGTGGGAACAAAACCGCCGTGCGTTCGAACGCGTAAAAAATCTCAGCGTGATCAACCTGCCAACCGAGACCAGCCTGGCACTGGCCAATATGGCGCGGCGTACCATGCAATTGCAATGCACCATCCAGGATGGGCAGGTCTGGCTGGCGGATAACGAGAATAGGATCGAGCTTGAACTGACGTTACTAAAATCGCCGACGTCTCCGTTGCACTGAGTGAAGCAGGGTCAAAGCCGAATGACACCTAATCTTATGTCAAATGTAGGGTGAGTTTACCCAAAGGGCACGAGAGCATTGTTTGCGTAACCTATCCGATCTGCTACGTAATGTCTGAACGCGGGCGAAGGCTACAATAGCAGTAGCCACTGGATGGGTGCCGCGGTACCGGTAATCCCCGTGCCAAGGTACAATCTAGTCCACTATGGATATTCTTCAGCACGTACTCGCCATGATCCTCGCCGTTACGCTTATTGGCGCGCTTGGCAGGCGTGTGCCTATACCGTTGCCACTGTTGCTGGTGGGCGGTGGCGTAGCAATGAGCGCTATTTCCGGGTTCGAGAAGGTCGAGCTGGAGCCGGAAATATTCTTCGCCCTTTTCATTCCGCCGCTGTTGTTTGCCGACAGCTGGTTGTTGCCCAAGCGCGAATTCTATCAATTGCGTTATTCCATCATGCTGCTTGCCTTTGGGCTGGTCTTCGCTACGGTGTTTGCCGTGGGGTATGGGTTGCATCTCCTCATTCCCAGCCTGCCGCTCGCTGCCTGCTTTGCGCTCGGCGCCGTGGTGTCGCCTACGGATGCGGTTGCAGTGTCGGCACTCACGGAGAAGGTCCGCTTACCTAGCCGCAGTGCCAATGTGCTTGCAGGTGAGAGTCTGGTTAACGATGCCTCCGGCTTGGTCGCGTTCAAATTTGCTGTGGCCGCAGTATTGACCGGTAGTTTTTCGCTCGAACATGCGGCGGTGTCGTTCGTCGCGCTGACTGTCGGTGGTTTGCTCGCGGGGCTTGCCGTTTCTGGGCTTATTCAGTGGCTGAGGCGTTCACTGGTGCGCCGTGGGCTCAGAGACCCTTCAGTATCGGTTGCCTTGTCCCTGCTGACGCCCTTTGCAGCCTACCTGGTGGGTGAACAACTGTTTCATTTTTCCGGCATCCTCGCGGTGGTCGCGGCCGGGTTTTATGCTGGGGTGCACGATAGCAAGCACATGGAGACCGATATCCGACTGCATGCCTGGAGTGTCTGGACCATGCTGTTGTTTGTTTTCAACGGCCTGGTGTTTTTGTTGTTGGGCCTGCAACTGCGGAGTGTGTTCATCGGCATCTCCGGTTACAGCGGGCTAGAGCTGCTATATTACGCGCTGGCGGTATCCGGCATGGTGATCGTTGTGCGCCTGCTTTGGATATTCCCATTTTCGCGGGTTTCGACCTGGCTCATGCGCCTGCATGATCCTGAGGTTCCAACGCCACCCTGGCGTAATGTGTTCATTACTGGATGGGCGGGGATTCGTGGAGCCGTGACGCTGGCGGGTGCCTTATCGATTCCATTGATGGCCGGGGAGGCGCCCTTTCCAGGACGCAATTTACTTATCTTGTTGGCAACCAGCGTTATCATTGCAACTCTGCTCATCAACGGCTTGACCTTACCGTTGTTTATTCGCTTGTTCCGTGTGCAGGCAGACGACATCGCGGAACGTGAAACACGGGCGGCTCGGGTGGCGACGACCGAGGCAGCTATCAAGTCGCTGGCGAATATGCCAACTGACGAGCTTCCGGAAGAGCAGCGGTTTTTTTTGTTGCGATTGATGGAGGAGTATGAGCACCGACGCCTGCATTACGCGTATCCCGATACCGCTCAAGGACAGATGGCCGGAAGTCGTCTTGAATGCGAGTCGTCCATCCGTTTGAAGGCGCTCGCGGCGGAGAGAACAGAGTTACACAGGTTGCGACAGGCTGGCATCATCAACGACGAAACGCTAAGAACCATACAATTCGACATTGATTACGTTGAGGCCAGCCTCACTGGGCGTGTCTAGTGACTGGGTGTAATCCCGGCAGCGGCTCCGTTTCCGTCCTGCCTGCCAGCGCAAGCTCGCTGTGCTAACGTCGTTGCCACATGAGGCCTTCACCGGGTAGCCTTGAGGATGCTTGAGACGCCACTTGACTCACACTTGATACTTGGATCAAAGGAAACGTTGCCCGTTAACCACGAGGATTTTGAAATGAAAGCCACCGCTGAATTACAGATTATTCCAATTGGTAGAGGTGTCTCGGTCAGGCAGGAGATTACTCGGGTTGCCAAGTTGCTTCAGGCGCACGATTTTATTATTGAGACCCATGCTTCGGGTACCAACATTGAAGGTGAATTGGCTGAGATTCTGACGGTGGTCGAGGAAATTCACGAGCTGTTGCACAAGGAAGGTTGTGTTCGCTTGGTGAGTTATTTAAAGGTGGAGACCCGTACCGATAAGGTACCGACATTGATTGGGAAACGGCTGTGAGGGAGGAAGCGCGCCATCGCACACCCGCCGTTATGCCTGAGGCATGTTCGATGGGGCCGCTGTTAACCCTGAAAGAACATGAATTGTTGCGCGCGGCACAGCGGGCGGGTGTGCCGAATGTCGAGTGCTCGCTGGATCTGGGGTGATCGACGACGCGCGTTGCGGAGTTGAGCGGCGATGGGGTGTTGGCGGTAAAGGGCTAAGCATGTAAGCCGTATGGCGACAATAGCGTGCCGTGAGCGTAAAATCACAGCTTATACCTGATGAAATCATTTAAATGACTAAAAACGACCGAACCATTCGCTATTTAAGGGCGCGTATTCCTTCCTTCGAATGCACACCCGGCTGTCACGATTGCTGTGGGCCGGTGACTACCTCCAGCGAAGAGATGGCAAGGCTGCCGGTCAAAAACGAAGCGGCGCATGCGACAGCATTGGCTGAGCTGAGCTGTCCTCACCTGGGCAGCCATGGCTGCCGGGTCTACGCTGAACGTCCATTGATCTGTCGCCTGTTCGGAACAACGCCACGCCTTGCCTGCCCGAATGGCAAGGGACCTGCGCAAATGGTCGATCCAAAAATAGAGCAACAGGTTTACCGTTTTAACGCGGAGACACGCCAGGTATTGGTCTGAAGTTCCCCTCTAAAATCGTAGAAAATTAAGCAGTTGTTCCAGCTTTCGGGTCCAGGCGTATGTTGGCCACGGGATACATGTATAACCCATTGATTAAAAAATATTTATTGTATATTTTAAATTAGTGATTCGGTTATTTTTAGCGCTCTGGAGCTATTAAGTAACCAGTATGACGGGTCGTTACTATCTAGAGCTTATTCATATCTGGATGGCAACCGCAGTGGATGAGAGAATGGTGTATGGAGGGGTATATTTATCAGTCCCGTGAGGATGGCGTCACCAATTTGCGCAATTTCTTTAATCATGTCTTGGTGATTACGTTATCGATAATTTTCACTGCACTTATCTTTTTTCTAACGCTAGCGCTGGCTGCTTGGATAGGGGGGCAGGTCTTCCCAACGATGGAAGTAGCGATTCCGCGCTGGATATCGATCACCTTCCTTGCCTATCTCTGTTTTTACCTGATCGGAATTATTTTCCCGTTCATGCTGTTTCTGGGTTGGCGGCAACTAAAATTCCCAATCCGCACTAACGATAATAAAACGACACCGTTCGTAACGCTCGTGATTCCTGCCTATAACGAGCAAAACACCATGGCCAAAAGCCTGAAGAGTGCCATGGAGCAGGATTATCCTAATTACGAAATCATCGTTGTTGACGATGGTTCATTGGATTTTACGCCCTATACCGTCGACAACGATTCAATACGGTTTATTCGCCTGCGTCGCAATCGCGGCAAGGCCGCTGCATTGAATGCGGGTATTGATCAGGCCAAAGGCGACATTATTATGTTTTCGGATTCGGATTCTCGTCTTGATAAGTCTGCTATTCGTTACATGGTGGAGCACTTTAACGACCCGACGGTCGGTGCTGTGGCGGGAAAAGTCTGTGTGACCAATAACAACATCATGCTTGAATGTTGGCAAAACCTGGAATATCTGCAGGCGCAGACCATCATGAAGCAGGCGCAGATCGGTAACGGGGGTTCGGTCACGGTGTGTCCGGGGCCGGCGTGTGCGGTGCGCCGGTCAGTACTGTTTGAAATGGGGGGCTACAAAGACAGAACCCTGGTTGAAGACTTTGACGCCACGCTTGAAATCATTGGCCTGGGTTACCGGACTGTTTACGAACCGCGTGCGATTGCCTGGACCAATGTTCCTCGCCGTTGGCGGGTATTGGGTTCACAGCGCACTCGCTGGTATCGCGGTAATCTGCAAGTACTATCGCTATATCGTGATATATTGCTGCGCCGCAGAGCGGGCAGCATAGGTCTATTTTGGTTACCGTATTCTCTTTTTTCAGGCTTTGGTGCGGTTCTGTTCGAGATTGCCATGCTCGCCAGTTTTCCGGTTTTACTCTATTTCTCCGGCGCAGCGCTGAAGATCTTCGCTATGGGTTTAATCATTATGGTGCTTATAGAACTGATGGTATCGCTTCAATATCTAATCCCGCTGGCGATCGAGAAAGAATTAAAGCCGAAGCTGATTTTCGCGGCGCTGACCGTTAAACCTTATCATCTTTTTCTTTCCTGGATCCGCCTGGTCGCCATATGCCGGGAGGCCAAAAAGCAGGAGGCCACATGGGCTGGTTAATAAATCCTATGAATAAAATATTTCGTGGCGTCTATGCGCCTCTGTTACTGCTGCCATTTTTATTATTCGCAACACCGAGTCTGTCGCTTGCGGCATCAGTGCCGGTATTGCTAACGTTTGACACTCAAGAAGCAAAAGACGCCAGTGCGATCAATGCGCTGAATTTAACACGCCCGGCAACGTTTTTTGTAACGGGGCAGTTTATCGAGAAAAATAAGCAACTGGTTCAAGAATTGGCGCAGAAGCACAGCATAGGTGCGAATTCTTACAGTCATATCAACCTGGCTGAACTTTCGATTGCAGATCTGCGCAAGGAACTGCTCGCCAGCAAGGTTGTGTTGCAGGAGGCCACTGGCAAGGCACCCCTCTGGTTCAGAGCGCCTTTGTTGTCATACAACCCACAGGTGATGGATGTGCTAAATGAGTTGGGTTTTCGGTACGACAGCTCTGATCCTGAACGCTGGACCAAGCTGAAGCAATTAGTAGAGTTGCCTATCTCATCCAGTGCGGACGATACCCACCTGCTGGCTTCGGATTTTGAACTGTTTGAAAACCAGAAAATGTCGGATGCCGATGCGCTTGTGTGGTTGAAGTCACGTTATCAGGAGCGCGTCTCAACCGGACGGCCCTTGGTGATACTGCTTCATCCCCGCATTATCGTTGAGCATAAAGCGGTGTTGGATGGATTTATCAACTATGTCGTCCAGCAAAGTGGCGTGTTCATGTCGGCCGACGGCTGGTTGCAAGCAACCCAATCGATTAAACCCAAACAGCTGGGTGTCTGGCTCAATCTGGCACTGGGCCAGCCTGATCCCGAACTGTTGCTCAAGGATTTACGCGAAAAGGGCATGAAAGATGTTTATCTCATGGCCCGTGATCCGGATGGCAATGATTATTTCGTTGCTCAGCGAGACAAGCTGGGTTCACAGCAAGACATCTTTGGAAAGTATGTTCAGTTATTGAAACAGGCTGGTGTGAGGGTGCATGCCTGGTTGCCTGTGTTCAGAAACCCTGTACTGGCTAAATTACATCCCGACTGGGCCATGGTCAGTGATACAGGTGCGGTGTCTGTGGAGTGGCTTTCACCGACGCATCCCGAGGTGAAAAAGTCACTGGCGAATACGGTGGAACAACTCGTTAGCAATTATAATCTGGACGGTATTCACCTCGATTATGTGCGCTACCCTGATTTGTCACATGATTATTCACCTCTGTCACTGCAAAATTTTAGCGCTGCCAAGGGGATGACTGCCGTCACGCCGCGGCAACTGATATCCAAATACTACACTGTATGGACAGATTGGCGTGCCAGCCAGATCACTGCGTTTGTACATGATATCAAAGTGCGGGTGGCTAGCCATGGCGGGGGGATGCAATTGTCGGCTGCCTTGATCGCAGACGCGAGTGTTTCTTACCTGTCACACGAGAAATTTGGCCAGGAGTACAGCCAGCTGGCCGAGTATCTCGACGCCGTCTTGCCGATGGCTTATTTCAAAAATGAGCAAGAACAGTCGAATGGATTCATCAGGTAGCGATGGCTGCACGCTATCGTGTTGGTAATAAGCAGGTGTTTACAGGGCTGGCAAGTTATCAAGAACCTGGCAAGTGGTCCCAATCGTCAAAAGAGTTTGAAAAATCACTTGAGGAAGCGCAGCCTGGTTCCGATGGTTTGGTTTTTTATCCGTACTCATATTTATTTGGTCGGGGTAAAGAGGCTGGCTACAACCTGGAACCGGGAAGTGCGGCATTATTGGATGGCATTGTGACAAATGCAAGCGTGGCAGTAGTCCCGGGAAGTGACAGTAATCGTCCGTCTAACACTGTCGATAAAAAGCCGACTGAGTCAGTCATACCTACTACAGACATAACCGAATCAACATCAAGTCCCAACTATGCCTGGCTTGCGGCCATTCTTGGTAGTGTTGTCGTGGCGTTACTCTTCATGATGTTCAGGCGTTGGCAGTCGCACTCATCTCATGACAAGGCACCCCCCACTCCAGAGCGTGGAAAAACAGGGCGGCGCAGCAGCGACCATCTGCGTAACTGGCGTCAGCTATCCGCTGAGACAGAGCAGGAAATCATTAGTTACGACACCTTTATGAAAGTCTCGGCCTTATTGCGTGCCACCGGGGCGGCGAAGGTGGCATCATTCCGTCGCGCCAGAGTACTCGATATCGTCAGTGACAGACCCAAAACAATGAATGAAATTATCGCCGAAGCGGGTGTCAACACCCAGGATGCCCGCACATTGCGCTTTGTTGAGGAGTCTAATTTGCTGGGTTATGTGGCTATCGATGGTAATCGGGTCAGTATCACCGATAAAGGCCGTCAATTCTTGATTCACTGGCAAGACGCCGGTTACAGCAAAGACTGCCTCTCTTTCCTTGAGGCACGATTAAAGGAAAGCCTGCTTCTCGACTGCCCCTATTGCGGCGCCCATACACTGGGCCATTGGTTCTGGGAGAACTTCCAGTGTATTGGGTGTCATCGTCATCTCGATATTAGTGAGTCGTCATTGATTCATCGCAAACCTGAAGTGGTGTCGGCATCGATTCATTCGCTGTTTCATGAGGGGAATGATAACGACCGGCCAATAACACGTATTTCTTAGTGTGCACGCACAAGGCGATGTTTGATTTGTTTATTTGCAGATGGGAAAGAAATCGGGCTTCTGTTTAGGGTGCTCGTGAGTTGTTATGATTAGAAAGTTTTTCAATTCTCACTCTATAGGCGTGCTCAGTATTCCATTAAGCCTGGCAGTCTTGTTTTTGAGTGCGAGTGTGGTGCGCGGCGCTGAAACAGCATCGGGACTTGAAGAACAACTCAACCAGGCCGCGAAGTATTGTTCCATAGAAAAATATCGTCTCGGGTCACGCCTATATCGCCAAGCGCTACGGCAAAACGAAGCGAATTTACCTGCCGATCGTTATCTGGAAATCGCCCAGTCACTGGCTGACTGTGATGATGCTGAGGGGGCAATCGATGCGCTGGAAACATTTACCAGTGCCAATCCTAAAATAATTGAAGCAAAAGTGTTGCTGGCCAATCTGCTGTCTTGGAACGGGCGCTTGTTGCAAGCTGTTGTGGTCGCTGATCAGGTGCTGGCAGTCGAACCCAAGAATCGACAGGCACGATTGGCCAAGGCAAATGCCGCCAGTTGGAGCGGGGATTTCTATGTTGCTTTGCCCGTATTCGAAAAACTGTTGGCTGAGGAAGAAGACTTCGATACACGCCTCGGCTATACCTATGCCTTATTAGCCTCAGGCAGTTACCGCGAGGCCAAGTACAGTCACTGGTGGTTGTATGCTGCCAATGTTCCAAAGCGCCACACAACACTTGAGGTACGCCAGGCCTTGATCGATCAGGGACGGCGCAATGTGTCATGGAAAACCGAATATCTCAATGACAGATCCCATAGCAGGCGGTTTGATCATATCTTGTCATATAACTTGCCGTTCGAGCGGTCAGGCATGACGCTCAGCCTACGGCAGCAGAAGGCGGAGGACCCATGGACAGCGTTGTCTCAGGAATTGAATGGCGTGGAAGTTGCGGGGCGCTGGCGGATGAGTCCTGCCTGGAAGTTGGCGAGCGAGTTGGCCTGGGTGAAGGCGGGCACCCATCAACAAACGTTTGATGAACTGAATCTGTTGCTGTCGAGCAAGACACAGACCGGCCGCTGGTTATGGGATGCCGAGTTGAGTCGCGAATTGTATGATGATACGGCATCAATTCTTGCGCACCATATTATCCGCAGCGATATTTACAATCATGCACAATACACCGTGAATGACTGGATACGGCTCAACGGTGAGCTACGCGGCACGGATTATTCAGATGACAACAAATCATATGAGCTGGTACTCAGATCACGTTACTCCATTGCGCTGATGGAGCCACGGATTGAAATCGGCTACAAGTATTATCAGCAGGATTTTCAGCGACAAAGTGGTGGTGGCTATTATGCGCCTGATAATACTGCGGCACACGAGTTGACCCTGGGCTTTACCCATTATTCAAAAAGTTTTGAAGGTTCTGGCGAAATCTTTTATGGCCGCCAATCCACCTCCATTGCAGTGACTGATCAAACTGAGAATATTGCCGGGCTAACGCTTAACCTGGGTTATAACGTGATGAATGTGTTTAGTGTTAATGCTTCATTGGAAGGCAGTCATTCCGCTCTGGGTAAAGTAAATGGCTATTACTACTATCTTGCCAGTCTCGGAATTTCAGCCTTTTTCTGATTAGTCTTTAGAAAGACGATCCATCACGTTACGGCTAATCTGCTCAACGATTGGGTCATGGCCTTTCAAACCATGACTCCAGTTCGTTGTACTGGCAGTAAATACCGTGCCACCGCCGGGCTTCTTGTAAATACCAAAACAGGCATTACCAATACGTCCCGGCTGCCATTCTTTAAACCAGGGCCAGGCATCATCAGGCCATTGTGCCGGTGCTGTGGCGAGCACTTCAAAATTCTCCGGGGTTCCATCGCGATGTGTGGGTTGCGGGCGTCCATCGACCCACGTGATCTCGCAGCCATCACATTCATAGCCGACGATACTGTCTTTACCCCCGAACTGTTGGCCTTCTTTGAGACCTGTTTTGGCAAATACCCAGTGCTCAGGCCGATGCACCGTAAACGCTCCCGTGCCATCCATGAACTGTCCATGATTGCGATGCATGCCGCCAAAGCGCATACCGACACCGCTGAGCTGATTCTCTGGCCGACCGATCAATGGATGACTCCAGAGCGTGGCAAGGGTGGGATTAGGGCCTTCTGGACGATAAAGTGGATCGTCGCGGTAGTAAGCTCTCCATATCACCATCTCCTGTGCATCCGCTTCATAGCGAATCTGCCAGGTGATATTGTTGCCGCCGAAAAAAGCAACATTGCCGCCGTTGGCGATGAAGGCCTCCAGTTGATCACGCATGCCGGCTGACCAGTATTCATCGTGTCCCACACTCAATACGAGCTTGTAGTGTTTAATTAAATCCGGGTTCCGTTCGAAATCGCTATTGATCGCATAATCCATGCGATAACCATTTTTCTCCGCCCATTCAATAAAGGGAAGATCCCAACGGTAGGCGTCACTTGGAATCGGACGCAAGAATGAAACGCGATTCGTCTCTTTTACCGAGGCACTATTGAATTCATACAAACTATTGCCACCCCAATTGTTATAGGCGTTATAGGTATTCGTTGCCATTTGATAGAGGATGTTTGCCTCTTTGCCAGGATGGGCGGCACGGATGACAAAAAACATCGACTGTCCTTCGATCCACTTGCTACTGTCCGCAGGATCTGAAACACCGAGGAAGACCTGGTAATAACCACTGCGCCATGACTCAGGCACGGTAACAGTAAGTGTTTGTGGCCAATTGGCGCCATGGCTTGATGCATTTTCAGGAATTGCATGCGGCTGGCCGTTCGTGACTTCTTTAGTCAAAACAGTCTGGCGTTCTATGCCAAATCGTTGAATCGTGATTTGGAAGCGCTGGAATTTGGATGAAATATGAAATGCGATAGTGTCTCCGGCCTGATAGCTGAGCTGGTTGGTATAACCCACTAGCGGTGCCATCGCTGCTGAGTCTGCCCGCGCAGCACTCGCCAATGCCAATACCGTAAATAATGATAAGCAAAGCGTTTTAATGACACATATGACTAAAGGTTTCATGGCATGACCACTTTAATATGAATTTAAAAAACTGAATGCATCCTTACATGTTTGCCTTGCTGCGGAGGCCAGACAGATTGATATCACCTTCCTCAGCAAACGGAAGTTCTATAGATGGCTGCGAGAGATGAACCTTGCCCGAGAGTTTATAGTGCATCGTCTCGGTTTGGCTTAAGGTGATGTCCTTGAGCTGACGCGCGAGCGCCGCGAGCGTGCTGACCGCGTCGATATCGATCAGTGCTGAGCCGTACCGTGGCACTGTCACCGGATGAGGGCTCACGCCGGTGACGAAGGGATGGTCATTGATCTCTACCCGCAACTGGATGCCATCGATGGGCAGGTCAATAGCATTAGGGTTCTGCACGCGCAACTGAACGCGGTAGCGCTGCTCCAGCAGTCCAGGTTCCACCAGGTTGATACTGGCAACACCGACCTGCGGCTGTTCTAATTTTGGCAACATGCCAGCACAACCTGCCAATACTAGCGAGAACACACCTACATACCACCACTGCATTGCCCGTTGCATTTTATATTGATACTCCATAATTACCCTTAGCCCGCTCGTAGTCACTCAATTTACCGTAAATTGCAAAAAATGTCGGGGTTGTCTATCTCTCGCTTTTGGGTTGACGAGGGGCGGGGATTATCCCGCGCAACTCCGTTTCCGTAAGGTTGCGCCAATGGCCGACCTTCAGGTTGCCAAGCTTGATGTGCATAATTCTGATGCGCTGCAATCGCTTTACCTCGTAACCAAAGACTTCGCACATGCGGCGGATTTGGCGGTTTAATCCTTGGGTAAGGATGATGCGGAAGGTAAATTTATCCACGCGGCTGATTTTGCAGGGCTTGGTACGCTCACCGAGGATATGCACGCCGCTGCTCATGCTGCTGAGAAAATCATCGGTGAGTAGTTTGTCCACAGTAACGATATATTCCTTTTCGTGATTGTTCTCTGAACGCAGTACGACGTTGACGATATCGCCGTCGCTGGTGAGCAGGATCAGGCCTTCGGATTCTTTGTCGAGGCGGCCGATGGGAAAGATGCGCTCCGCATGGCCGACGAAGTCGATGATGTTGCCGCTGACGTGGCGCTCGGTGGTGCAGGTGATGCCGACGGGCTTGTTCAGGCAGATATACACATGCTGCTGTTTGCGTGCACCGATTAGGCGCTTGTCGACGCGCACTTCATCACCTTCGTTGACCTGGGCGCCCAGTTCGGCCCGATTGCCGTTGATGGTGACTCGGCCGTTGGCGATCCAGTCATCTGCCTCGCGGCGGGAGCAGATGCCGGTTTCGCTGATGTATTTATTCAGTCTCATGACTAGGTATGGTTACTTTTATTCTTTCATTTCCTGTTTGTAACGTTGGCGTTCTGCTTCTTCTTGGTTAACGGCCTCTATTTCGCGCAAGACGCTGGCGACATCGGCCGGCCTTTCGTCGCGTTCGAAGTGGCCCGTCAGCTCGACGCCGGGGTGCAGATTGCCACTCTCGTAGAGCGTCCATATCTCCATGCCGTAGTCGGTAGTGAGCAGCTCGGGCGCAAACTGGCCGAAGTAGGCGGCGAGATTGTCGATGTCGCGCATGAGCATGCTGCAGGCGTTGTTGTTGCCGGCGGCGTCGATGGCTTGGGGCAGGTCGATGATGACGGGTCCATCGCTGCTGACGAGTACGTTATATTCGGACAAGTCGCCGTGGACGATCCCGGCGCAGAGCATGAGTACGACCTGATTGATCAATGTACGGTGGTATTCGCGCGCCTGTTCTGCGGTGAGCACCACGTCGTTAAGCCGGGGGGCGACGTCGCCACTGTCATCCGTCACCAGCTCCATCAGCAGTACGCCATCAAGGAAGTTATAGGGCTGCGGGACACGCACACCGGCGGCGGCAAGCCGGTACAGGGCATCCACCTCGGCGCTTTGCCAGGCTTCTTCCTGCTCTTTGCGTCCATGGCGGCTGCCTTTTTCCATGGCGCGGGCGCGACGGCTGTTTCGTACCTTGCGGCCTTCGGTGTAATTGACGCTCTGGCGGAAGCTGCGTTTGTTGGCCTCTTTGTAAACCTTGGCGCAACGGATCTTTTCGCCACAACGAACCACGTAGACCATGGCCTCCTTGCCGCTCATGAGCTGACGGATGACGGTATCGACGAGTCCTTCCTCGACCAACGGTTTAATTCTTGCGGGGATCTTCATAGGCGCCTTTTTCCGCCATTTCGGCGTGCCATCACCATGATAACATTGTCAGCTTTTTTCGACATGGACACCTATTTTTGCGGACACGACGTGGCCTGCCAGCCGCATCCGATCCTTGGGATTTGCCGCATTATTTGAACAATATCCCGTTTAGCGCCATCGGCGATGGCGATCCGGGCGGGAGGATGCGGCCCATTTTGAGGTAGCATATGCCATTATGCGCGGCTTGTTGCGTGCGGTGGTTTGGTAGTTTTTCTGTTGAGGTGGCGATGATTCCTTGGGTGTTGCTGGGTGAGGCGCGGGTGGCGGTTGATGGCAAGAAGCTGTCGCTCCATCAGCGGGATACCGAATTTTCCATCAGGCTTGATGGTGGCGGCGGTGAGCTGATGAACAGTCGCTGCCACGGTTCTGAGGAGGCGTTGGCCGAACTCTCCTGTTCGCGGCTGGCGGGGCGTGACCGGCCGCACGTGCTGATCGGCGGCTTGGGCATGGGCTTCACCCTGGCGGCGTCCCTGCGACAATTGGGGGCTGATGGTCAGGTGACGGTGGCGGAACTGGTGCCAGAGGTGGTGACCTGGAATCGAGGCCCCCTGGGCGAGCTTGCCGGGCATCCACTGTTGGACCCGCGGGTCACTGTGCGCGAGGGCGATGTGGCGCAGATAATCAAGGCACAACCACACGCTTATGACGCGATCCTGCTGGACGTTGATAACGGTCCTGAAGGCTTGACTCATGATAATAACGACTGGCTCTATGGCAGTGATGGCTTATCCGCAGCCTATGCGGCCTTGCGCGCTGGCGGTGTCTTGGCTGTGTGGTCGGCCACCCGCGTTAAAGCCTTCACTGGCCAACTGCTTAAGGCGGGTTTTGAAGTGGAGGAGGTGGGGGTGAGGGCGCGTGGGACCAAGGGTTCGCGGCACGTGATCTGGCTGGCGCAGGTGCGAAATTGAGAGCGCAGTAATGCGAAGTATTAAAAATCCAATTATTCACTAGGAGTTAACATGAAAATCATTATTCGTAATTTATCCCGGGAAACGACAGAAGAAGAGCTGTTGGAATTGTTTAAACCCTTTGGCTTGGTGCAGTCCTGTGATTTAGTAATGGATGCGGTCACGGGAACATCGAAGGGCTTTGGCTTTGCCAATTTGCCGCGCGCGCATGAGGCGAAGGCAGCGATCAAGGCGCTTAACGGCAAGGTAGTCGCTGGCAGCACGATCCGGGTAAAGAAAGCGGAAGATAAAAAAATAGACGATAAGAAATCGGATAATAAGGCTAAGGCAGAAGACCAGGAATAGGCATCTGTCGGTTTAAGGACAGAAAAAAAGGCGCAATTTTGGCTTTTTTTGTTCGCATTCACTCCCCCACGAAAATTCTTTGACTCCTATGTCTCATAAGCCCACCGCAGACTCTAGCGCGCAGTTTCTTGATCTGCTGCGGAGTAGTCTCGAACAAAACGCCTTCGTTAAGCTGGTATTGGGAAAATATTGTGGTGAGGAGCAGGACCTGGAGCGGATTGTGGTGCGCCAGGTGATGATTAAGGATCAGCCGCAGCTTTCGTTTGTCTACCGCTATAAAAACCGGGATATCACCAAAAATTATCCAACTGCGGTAGCGATTGAGATGACAGCTGAGTTGTTGGGGGCCTCATTTAAAAATGCGCATCTGCTGACGTTGACGCTAGAGCATCAGCTTGCGTTTAGCAAAAAGGGAAAGGCCAGTGTGTTTAGCCACAAGGTGAGCCATGGCGCTGCTGCACCATCGCAGGAACATGATCGTGAAAAACAGCGTTTTGTTGATCTGAATCGACCGTTTCTGGTGGATTTGGGGGTTACCAATACACAGCATCAGCTGATCCCCGCGATGTCACGCAAGTGGAAGCAGATTAATAAGTTCATCGAGGTCTTTCGGCGTGCGTTTGAGGCTTCGCACTTGTCTGCGGCCAAAGCGGTGCAGGTGGTGGATTTTGGCTCCGGCAAGGGCTATTTAACGTTTGCCATTCACGATTTTCTGCACAACACGCTAGGTTTGCCGGCGCAGGTGACCGGGGTTGAGTTGCGTGATGATTTAGTACAATTGTGCAACAAGGCGGCGGAGCGATTGCAGCTTGCGGGTTTGCATTTTCGGCAGGGGGATGTGCGGAGTTATACACCGGAGTCTCTCGATGTGATGATTGCCTTGCATGCCTGCGATATTGCGACAGATCATGCGATTCACATGGGGATTCGCTCCGAGGCGGCGATCATTATGTGTGCGCCGTGTTGTCACAAGCAACTGCGGCCACAGATGCGTAATCCAGAGGTTTTGCAGCCGATGTTGCAGTATGGCGTGCATCTTGGCCAGGAAGCGGAGATGGTGACCGATAGCCTGCGGGCGCTGCTGCTCGAGGCTTACGGGTATGAAACTCAGGTGTTCGAGTTTGTTTCGCTGGAACACACCAGCAAGAACAAGATGATTCTGGCGGTGAAACGTGCTAACCCGATTAAGCAGGAAAAAGTGCTGACGCAAATCCAGGCGCTAAAAGACTTCTATGGCATTAAAGAGCAATGCCTTGAAACTTTGCTGTTGGCGGATGGTTCATAGAAGCCCCTGGTATTTAGTCAATATGGCTTCATGTCCGATTGCTCTATTAGGCGCAATGTTAAAAATTTCCAAAAACGGCTAAAGAACGCGGATGATCAGGCGTAGGAATCGGCCTGGCATTGTCTGTATCCTGGAATTTCAGAAATCTTCACAGTACACGTCGATCTGGCGGAATAACAAATTGTCAATTACAGCTTGAGATAAGAGCATTCATTGCATATGCTTTTAATGTAAAGGTTGGGGAAATGGACTCAACCGCTCTGGCAGGATGCTGGGTAAGATTTAACTCCTAAACAGCACACCGATCTCCATAAGAGAGAGGTTTTGGCATGGATGCCCGTTGCAAAAAACACCTTGTGCAGCATGACTGCTATCTCGTATGCCTTGGCTTCGCTGTGTTCACAATGGATTGTTTATTCTATGCTTTGACCCGAAGCTCACCTCATATTTTCTTCTTGTCTGATCTCTTTGCGCCGATTTTCTCGGGTCATCCAAGCGTACCGGTGTGGGATGCATTGCCCAGTTTTCTTCATACCTTTTCATTTGTGCTTATTAGCGTGGGTATCATCGGCTGTCGGCGTTTATCTAAGGTCATTGCGATTGCCTGGATGTGGATTGGCGTTGAATTACTGTTCGAGTTGGGCCAGCATCCGGCGTTAAGGGTCATGTTCGCGGACGCACTGCCGGCGTGGTTCGAGCAAGTGCCGATTTTTGATCAGACCGCACGCTATTTTATGCGTGGCACCTATGACGCGCTTGATGTGACCGCAATATTCGCCGCCGCTGGTCTGGCTATTTTGGCCATTCAATTATTGCGCAGTAAAGGAGAACGTTATGAATGGGCTGTCACTGATTACAAATAAGATGATCCATAGCGTCGCTTTGATGTTGGTTGTCACATTCGGAGTGGCCTCCATCATTGCCAGTAATGGTGACAATGAGCCTTCACTGAGCACTATCGTCTTCCACAGTGATGAGCCCGGCCCCAACAGTATCTATACCATCGACGCCAGTGGTAACAATCCCAAGCGTCTTACAACTCCGCCGGCACAGATGGAAGATACCTTCCCGGTATGGTCACCGGACAGAAAAAAAGTCGCCTTTCAGCGTACTGCGGGTAATAACTCGGACATTTACCTCATGAACTCGGACGGCAGTAACCAACAAAATATTAGTAATCATCCGGCAAACGATGCCAGTCCCACTTGGTCGCCGGACGGTACTAAGTTGGCCTTCGCCAGCAACCGTGAGGGTAATTGGCGCATCTACGTATTGAATATTTCTTCTAACACACTCACGACTCTTACCGGTGAGGGGAGCGACGCACAGTGGCCGACATGGTCGCCGAATGCTGACAAGATTACCTATGAGCGCAGCATTGGTGGCATAGGGAATGATATCTATGTCATGACTGCCAATGATGGAAGTAACAAAATCAATCTAACCGGAGACAGTGGGTGGCCGGCCCGCTTCCCGACATGGTCGCCCATTGAAGCTCTCAGTGTGCCGAGCAAGATTGCTTATCTCAATTTCGGGACTGGCGGTACTCAGATCTGGTTGATGGACACCGATGGTCACCATAAGAAACAGCTAACCTTCCCGGTGGGCGCGATCGGTCAAGTGTTCAGCCGACCGGCATGGTCGCCTTTGGGTGATCGCTTAGTTTATCCAACCGACCGCGAAGGTCCCCATGAGCTGTATACGATCATCGTTAAAGACGGTTCTGATATCACTCGTGTGACTCACTCAGCAGCGCACGAGGGTGGGCCGGATTGGTGAGGGTGGTTGTTGGTGTATCAGGTGGCGTACGAATGTTGAGCCATGATGACAGATTCTCGCTTTAGTGGCCCGGCCGAATGATCTGCTCCAGCTGAAAGTCATCATTGTCGGTATTGATCTGAACCCAGAGAGGGAAATGATCGGACAGTTGGAAGGTAAAGTCGGTCTGCGACATGCCTGGGAATAAGGGGGCGACGCTGCCTTGATAGAAATCCAGAATCCCGGCCTTGTTCATGAAACTCTCGGGGTAACGCGGCAGATGGAGGATTTGATCGTAGCGCTTGTCATTGCCGAGGGTGGTGCCGAAGGTTTTCTTTTTCAGACTGTCCGGCATTTTTAGGCCTTTGGTGAGGAGGGTGTCCATCATTTTGTTGTTTTCGATATTGAAATCACCGGTGACGATGATGTCTTTATCTTCAAGATTCGTCTGCTGGCTCTTGAGCTCAACCCAGGTAGCAAATTGTTCCAGTTCCTTTTGCCGGCCTTCACGCGTACCCCATTGGATGTGCGCAGTGACCATGATGAAGTCGAAATTACCGGCACTGAAAGAGGCCATGTACGGCACCCGCCACCAGTTGAATTGCGGTACGTATTCAGTACCGCTCTTTTTGCGCGGCGGATTGACGGCGGCGGCAAGGCCGGTGAAGGTCGCGGCGCGTTTATCATAGATAAAGGCGATACGCTCCCGATTGCCACCCGGGTCGGGAATCATGTCTGAATATACAGCGCGCCAGTAAGGGCCCAATATTTTCATCACCGCGGACAGATCATGCAGGTCATCGCGCAATTCAACAAGGCTGATCACATCAAACTGCCCCAAAATTTCCGCAATGTAATGAATGGCGGCCTCGGAGCGGCGACTTTCGCCAAAGGCGCGGATGTTCCAGGTGGCGAGGTTGAGGGTTTGGTCGAGTTTGGAGGAAGGAATGTTAGCCGCTGCAATGCGCTCTCGCA
The DNA here is from genome assembly GCA_016200485.1 of Gammaproteobacteria bacterium. Lineage (NCBI taxonomy): Bacteria > Pseudomonadati > Pseudomonadota > Gammaproteobacteria > Gammaproteobacteria bacterium. Next base: position 73,449 of record JACQEP010000014.1, on the reverse strand, counting down.
GCGCTGTCAGCCCGGTGGCGATTTCTGGGGATACTTTGCCGTGAAACATGGTGACCTCCTTGTCATCCTAATATTATTTATATTGAAGCTGAGAATGATGAGAAAGGGAAGTGTGGTTGAAAAATTATGTATGTGCGGCGGGTTAGGAAAACCATCGCAAGAAGGCGGCTGCGCTTAAGGCAGTTGCCCCTAAGGTCAACGATATGGGCCATGTCATGCGCGGCACCTGCTGTACCGTACTGGCGCTACGCCGGAGACAGAAGAAGGCCAAAGTCACTCCGATGCTGACGCAGGCCATCTTGATGATGAGTGCTGTTATTGCGACACCATGGATGTCGGGCAATTCACCGTTGAAATACAGGCTTGTGATCCCAAACGTGGTGCCACTTGCACCTTGCACAACCCAGGCAATGGTCAGTGTCAGCAGCAGGGGGCGTGGTGGCTCTGCCTCCTTTCCCGATCGCTGCCGGATCAGGCCATAGGTGGCGATACCTATCACAGTGACCGCACCGAAATTATGAATAACTTGATTCAGTGAATAAATTAGATTCTGGGCATCAACCGGGTTCACTTGACGGAAACGGTTACTGAACTCTCTACGCCTGTGAGGGAATGGCCGGAGGTTGCTTCTTTGATGATAATCTTGTGTTTGCCCGCACTTAGCTTGGGTAATTCGACGCTGCATGGGCACATCTTCACCTCACGAACGATGATGGGTGGCTGGTCATCGACGTAGACATGCAAGTGGCTGCCCGAGGGGCTGAGTTTGACGTCGTATTTAAGTTTGTTACCTGAGCCGCTCGCGAGATCTGTACCTTCCTTCGGCTCGAGAATTGTAATCGAACCATCGGCAGCAAAAGTGACGTTTTGTGGAATGACAATCAAGAGAGCTACAAAGCAGCCTGCGATAGCACGACTGATGGTATTCATGGGAGCCTCCTTTTTAGAATGAATTACAGAGATAACCGATGAGAGAGTCTATTGAGGAAACATAGCTGTCTTTTATCGTTTGTCAATGTGATGGCCATGGTGTCAAGTGGCAATGGCCACAACTATGAAAATTGGTTGATATATGAATCGGCTGGCAGTTACCACGTGAAAAATAATTTACTGCCTGCAATGCAACGGCTGTGGCGTGCCGGATGTGCCGGGCGTGCTGAGTGTGATGGCAGCGCTGCCGGGCTCGGCTTGCACGGTTTGCAGTGGTGTGAGCCTGCCATTGATCGGGTCGACGCTATAACTATTGATGCTGCTTGATCGTACGTTCGCGACATAGACGTAACGGCCGGTCGGGTGCATCGCGATGGAGAAGGGGCCGATACCGGCGGGGACACTGCCGGTGCGTATCAACATGCCGTTCGCGGGCTGGACGGCATAAACCGCGACATCGTCGGAGCCGAAGTTGGCGGTATAAAGATGTCGACCCAGCGGATCGATGGCGATGGCGTAGGGATAGCTGGGAGCAGAGATATTTCCGGTGGGTGTGAGAGCGCCACTCGCCATATCAATGCGGTAGGATGAAAGTGTGCTGCCGATGCCGTCAGCGACATAGAGAAACCGGCCTGCTGGATCTATCGCGATGGCGGCTGGGTTGTTGCCGGTGGTCGTGGTGCCGATGGTGTGGAGTGCGCCGCTGTAGCGCTGTATCGCATAAACGGTGACAGTGTCGGCGAGGTAATTGGCGACATAGAGGTGAAGTCCGCAAGGATCGACGACGAGGCCCGTGGGATAGGCGCCGGCGGCGTAGCGCCCAAGTGGTTTGAGTCCGCCGTGTTTTTCCCCAATGAGATAAACCGAGATGTCGCCAGAATCGGCGTTCGCGACGTACACATAACGTCCCAGCGGGTCGATGGTGACGGCCTCCGGGCTAAGACCTGTGGCGATGGGTGCACTGCCTGTGATGGGTTGTCCGGTGGTGGAGTCGATAGTATAGGCGGTGAGGTTATGGCTCTCGATATCGATGACGTACAGTACATTTCCGGCGCTTACCGCGCCGCGCGGCGAACGACCGGTGGGCAGCGTGGCGCGCGCGCGCAACAGGCCCGCGGCATCGATTGCGAAGATCGACACGGTGCCATTGTAAAGGTTGGATACATAGGCATAAAGGGGCAAGGGCATCGGTTCCGCCGCCGCGAACCCTGGGTTCGCTACCCAAAGCAGAGCGATGAAGCCCCGTATCAATTTGCTACTGAGAGACCCTCGCATAAACACTCTGAAATATTGCCGCAACTATATTCAGTTTAGTTCATTAATTACCGCCAGCCACCTCGTAGTCATTCAATCTGCTGCTAATATTAAATGCAGGTGTATCGAAATATTATGTATTCAGGAGGGGGTTTATTTCCATGAAGATTGGCTCAGTATTGTGGGGGGGCGCGGTATCAATAGTTCTCGTGCTGCCTGTTCTTGCCGAGGAGAAATCGGCACAGGAAGCTATTCGGGCGGTAATTGATCAGGATGGCAAACAACGGGTTGAGATCCTTGGCGGTAGTTATTTTTTCAAGCCTGATCACATTATCGTAAAAGCGAACGTACCGGTTGAATTGGTCGTAAAACGTGAATCTGGAATCGTGCCTCATACGTTCGTGTTGAAGATACCGGAATCGGAGATCATGATTGATGAATCTTTGAGCACGGAGGCGAAGACAATTGCGTTTACGCCTGCGGCGGTCGGGAAATACACCTTTTATTGCCGTAATAAGCTTCTTTTTTTTAAAAGCCATGAGCAAAAGGGCATGAAGGGTGTGCTTGAGGTTGTTCCATAGATGTATCCATGGACGGTATTGACCGTGGCTCTGTTAATCAATGATACCGTCGCTGACACCGCGAATCCGATTGATGCTGCAATCGATATTTATCGCAACACTATAGCCTATCAGGTCACGCTGAGATCAATCAGCCGCGGCAAAACTGAAATCATACGATATTATTTCAAGAAACCCGGCTATGTCCGAATGGAGTTTGTAACGCCGTTCAGTGGGGCGGTGTTGGTTTATAGCCCGATTTCCAAGCAGGCGAAACTATGGCCGTTCGGTTACCGGAGTTTCCCCGGGTTTACTATTAGCCCGGACAATAGTCTGATTCAAAGCTCAGCGGGACAGCGAGTCGACCGTTCTGACGTTGGCGTTTTATATCAAAATGTTAAGCTGTTGCAGGACCGTGGGCGAACCGATCTTGTTGCAGTGGAAGCTATAAATGGACAAGATTCACTGCACATTTCGGTTGAGGGTGATCAGGGGTTTACTGTCGGTACCGTTGCGCGTTATCAGCTATGGTTGGATCAGACGACGGGATTTCCGCTCAAGGTATTAAGTCAAGATGCGCGCGGTCAGCCGATTGAGACGGTCGAGATGGAAGGATTGAAGATTGATCCTGAATTCCCCGTCGATTTTTTCAGTCAGTAATCGGACGATGGCTGAATTTAAATTTGTTACTGTTTGGCGGATCGAAGCACCTTTGGTGCAGGTATGCGACGCCATCTCTCATTGCCGGCACTGGCCGAATTGGTGGAAGGCGGTGGAGAAGGTCGAGATATTTGAGTCAGGGGGTACGGATGGGGTCGGCAGTTTGCGACGTTTTACCTGGAAAGGCTGGTTACCTTACCGGTTGACCTTTGACTTGCGAGTTACGCGCGCAGTGCCGCTGATGATTCTCGAAGGATATGCCAGCGGCGAGGTGGAGGGTATCGGACGCTGGTATTTCTTTAATGATGGCGTGATGACAATCGTGCGCTATGAGTGGCATGTGCGCACCAATCGGCGCTGGATGAATCTTATTGCGCCGTTCGCATGGCCTTTATTTAAATGGAATCATGATTATGTGATGCGCCAAGGTGGTAAGGGGTTGGCGCGTCTGTTGAACGCCCGGCTGGTGAGCCAGGCACATGATTAACCATTCCGGCGGCATCAATGCACTGGCGTGAGGCGATTTACGCTGGGATTGCTGCGGCAATCATTGCCAGCGTGGCGCAAATTATGCTGTGGTGGGCGTTCTGGGATGTGTTGCCGGAGATCTTGTACCGTGATGTGCGACTCACGGCGGCGATTATTTTAGGGCGTAGCGTCTTATCACCGCCCATGACATTTGATGGAACCCTGATGTTCGTTGCGACGCTGATCCACTTTTCAATTTCTATTTTGTACAGTGTGGCTTTGGCTGGATTTATCTCACGGTTCAGCCTAATGATTTCACTTCTGATAGGGATTATTTACGGCCTATCGTTGTTTGTGGTCAATATGTATGGGTTCACGAGTCTTTTTCCGTGGTTTGCCGAGACACGCGATTGGATTACGATGCTCAGCCACGCTATGTTTGGGTTATCGTCCGCAGGGGCCTATAAGGCACTGTCCAGCCGTTGAAAAATCTATGGAACCTCTGTTAACAGCTTGTTGAAAAACACCCTCTCCCTGAGGGAGAGGGGTGGGGTGAGAGGATCAATGCATTGCAACTGCTTGATTACACCCCCTCATCCTAACCTTCTCCCAGAGGGAGAAGGGACTAAAATCACTTTTTCAAGAAGCTGTTAATCCGCTGCTTGATCGAATTAATCAGAGGTTCCCTATTTGAAATACGCCTTGGCGATATATTGATTCAGCATGCGTTCGGTGTTGAAGAAGGAACCGTTGAGAGCGATGGCATTGCGCATAATATCGGCATAGTGATCCTGCTCATGGTAGAACATGGGCAGGATAATCATTTCCAGTTTGTTGTAGAGTGAACGGGCATCTTCCGCAGGATGGCTGCGCCCGCTGAGTGCTCCATCGTCCTTGCCGATCGCCCAGCCTGTGACGCCTTCGATGCAGCCTTCAATCCACCAGCCATCCAAAATACTTAACGAGGGTACGCCATTAAGCGCCGCCTTCATGCCGCTCGTGCCGGAGGCTTCGAGTGGTGGTTGAGGGGTATTGAGCCAAAGATCGACACCGGCCGTCAGCGATTTGGCTATATTGATGCCATAATTTTCCAGATAGATAAATTCGATCCTTCCTGATATGGATTTGCCCATTTGTACGAGGTTCTGAATTAGCTCTTTGGCTGTTTGATCACGCGGATGGGCTTTGCCCGCATAGATGATTTGTATCGGACTTACGTTTATGCTGAGTTCCTCAAGCCGTGTTATGTCCGAGAATAGTAGATCAGCGCGTTTATAAACGGCCGCGCGCCTGGCAAAACCCAAGGTGAAGACATCGGGATCGAAATGACTTCCGGTAAGTTTGTTGAGCTGGTCGATCATGGCACGTTTGGAGGATCGATGCGCCTGCCATATCTCGTTCTTGGGAATGTTAAGGGCATAACGCAGACTGGAGTGGTCTTCGCGCCAGCCGGGGATGCGGTGGTCAAAAATATCAGCCATGGATGGTGATGTCCATGTGGCGGCGTGTACGCCATTGGTAATGGAATCAATTATATATTCCGAAAACATTTGGCGCGTGACTTTGCTGTGGCGTTTGGCCACACCATTGATATAGTGGCTGTGGTCGAGGGCGAGCGCCGTCATATCGAGTACACATTCGGGACAGAATTCCTTTTCTCGCTCAGCGAACGCGCCGTGATAGCCGGTGAGCACACTATGTACCAAGTCCAAATGAAATTTGTCATGCCCCGCGGGCACGGGTGTATGGGTGGTGAACACACATTTTGGCTTAATCAATTGCACTAGTTCTTGAGTGACGATTTGTTGGATAGGTTCATAAGCCAGGTTCCATGCCTGATGCGCCAGTTCGTAGGCAAGCTCTAAGGTGAGCAGAGCGGCATGCCCCTCATTCATGTGGTAGCGCTTAATATCGTGATAACCCAGGGCGCGCAGCATTCTTACACCGCCGATACCTAGAATAATTTCCTGGCATAACCGATAACGCTCATCGCCGCCATAAAGATAATCTGTGAGCACGCGATCTTGCTCGGCATTTTTCTCATGTGAGGCATCGAGAAAATAGACTGGAACAGAAAAACCATTGATGCCTTTGACCTCATATTTCCAGGTTTGTAGCTGTACGATCCGGCCTTCGATTTCAACCGTACACTCGGCATTTACACGTTGCAGCAGATCTGCGACAGGCCAGATGACAGGTTCTTCGCGTTGCATGCCCGTGGCATCCAGATGTTGTTGGAAATATCCCTTGCGATGCAACAGCGTCATCGCCACCATGGAGATTTCTATATCCGCTGCGGCGCGCACGGTGTCGCCAGCGAGGACGCCGAGACCGCCAGCATAGGTGGGGATGGACTCTTCCAGGCCCATTTCCATGGTGAAGTAGGCGATGACGTCTTTGGTGGCCATAAATGATCGCTAATGCTAGTGAGCCGCGAGGCGTTTGGTAATTTCCGCCACGTGTCTTCCTTGAAAACGGGCAATCGCTAATTCGTTTGTGCTGGGCATGCGTTTGCCATCGTTACCGGCAAGAGTGCTGGCACCGTAAGGCGAGCCGCCAGAAACTTCATTCATGGTCATGAGTTCCTTGCAGGAATAGGGCACGCCTACGATGACCATACCCTGATGCAACAAGGTCGAGTGAAAAGAGGTGATGGTGGTTTCCTGGCCGCCATGCTGTGTGGCAGTGCTTGTAAATACCCCGGCAGTTTTGCCGATGAGGGTGCCGTTGATCCACAGTTTTCCCGTTTGATCGAGAAAATTGCGCATTTGCGCCGCCATATTGCCAAAGCGAGTAGGCGTGCCGAAGAGTATGCCATCGTACTCGCCGAGTTCATCTGTGGTGGCGATGGGCGCTTTCTGATCCAGTTTAACGCCAAGGGCGCGTGCATTGTCTTCAGTAATGATTTCCGGGACGCGTTTGATGATAGCCTCTACACCCGCCACGCTGCGCGCGCCTTCAGCTTCCGCCTCGGCCATCGCCTCGATATGGCCATACATGCTGTAATAAAGTACGAGTATCCTGGTCATGGTCTGCCCCCTTGGATACATGGATGGTTTGAGAGAGAAATGGCTGGGCGTTGCTTTGGATAGCCCCTGTTCAAGTCTAATTATAGCCATCTATGGCCAAATACAAGTGGAGCGAAAAATACGCTATTGTTGGTGCGAGATTGATGGTTCATCAATAGCCATATGGTTTTTGTGCGAAGTCCAGCGTAAGATGCAGTACATGGCATTTTCCCCATCCTGCACGTCACGCTAACGGTTTTTCCTGCTTCATTCTTTGTGTTTTTCCTTGAGTTTCCCTATGCTTAAATCATTAGGCAGGTGGAAGTCATGGCTCAAAATATTTCCCAAACTTCACTCTGGCATACCTTGGCGGCTACACAGGTATTGTCGACATTAGCTGTCGATAACTCGGGCTTATCGGCAGCCGAATCCGCTATTCGTTTGGCCCAAACGGGCCCAAACGCATTGCCTAAGGGGCGGCGTAATTCCTTGGCACAGATGTTCGGCAGTCAATTCACCGATTTCATGATCATTGTACTGCTGGTGGCGGCGGTCGTGTCTGGCTTGCTCGGTGATCTGATCGATAGCCTGGTGATTGTGATTATTGTGCTGCTGAACGCGTTGATCGGCACGGTGCAGGAATATCGAGCGGCGCAGGCGATGGCGGCGTTGAAGGCGCTGGCAGGTTTTCAGGCGCGGGTGGTGCGTGAGGGGCAGGTGTTGGCGGTGGCGGCGGCAGATCTGGTGCCCGGTGATATGGTGCTGATCGAGGCGGGCGATGTAGTGCCTGCGGATTTGCGCTTGCTGGAATCGGCACGCTTGCAGGCGGATGAGGCGGCACTGACGGGCGAATCGCGGGCCATAGATAAGATCACAGAGAGCTTGGACAAGCCTGATTTGCCCTTGGGTGATCGCATCAACATGGCCTTTAAGGGGACGGTGATCACGCATGGTCGTGGCCGTGGGGTGGTGGTGGCGACAGGCCTCGCGACCGAGTTGGGCAAGATTGCGTTGCTGCTGGAAGACGCCGACTCCGGTCAAACACCCTTGCAAAAGCGCTTGGCGCGGTTCGGCAAGCGCTTGGCGTTGGCGGTGTTGGCGATTTGCGCCATTTTGTTCGTCGGTGGTTTGCTGCGCGGTGAACCGGCGATGCTAATGTTCCTCACTGCGGTGAGTCTGGCGGTAGCGGCGATTCCGGAGGCGTTACCGGCAGTGATAACAATGACGCTGGCCATAGGTGCGCGCAGAATGAGCCGTGAGCAGGCATTGATCCGTCATTTGCCGGCGGTGGAGACTTTGGGTTCGGTGACGTTCATCTGTGCCGATAAAACGGGCACGCTGACGCAAAACAAGATGCACGCTGAGGTGGTGGTATGCGCAGGAATACGAAGTACGAAACTGTTGCCTGCTGAGGCCGCGAGCGATGCCTGGCGGCATTTGGCGCAGGCGATGGCGTTGAATAATGATGTGCGTGCTGGTGATCGCGAGCTATGGATCGGCGATCCAACGGAAGTGGCCTTGTTAGCGGCGGCGACGCAGGCGGGATATGCGAAGCTTGAGTTGGAAAAACAGTTTCCACGCTGCTGTGAATTACCTTTTGACGCCACTCGCAAGCGGATGTCGACGATTCATCGCGCTGCTGACCAGTATATTGCCTATGTGAAGGGTGCGCCGGAACAGGTGTTGGCCTACTGCACGGCGGCGATGGGGCTGGAATTTGATCGTCGGGCGATTTTGGCGCAGGCAGATGCGCTGGCAGCGGAAGGCTATCGCGTACTGGCGTATGCCTGCCGCAGCATGCCACAGGTGCCGACGCTGACGCCGGAGCATATTGAAACGGATTTATCATTCCTTGGGCTGGTGGCCTTGATTGATCCTCCACGCGCTGAGGTGCCTGCTGCTATTGAAGATTGCCGTACGGCGGGCATTACGCCGGTGATGATTACCGGCGATCATCCGGCCACGGCGCGGGTGATTGCGCAGCGCTTGGGATTGATGGGAGCGCATGACGAGGTGATTACCGGCGTTGAGCTTGAACGGATGGATGATGCCGAGTTCGATCGCAGGCTAGCGCATGTTCGCGTCTTTGCCCGTGTTTCGCCGGAGCAGAAGATCAATATCGTCAGCGCGTTGCAAGCGCGAGGTGAATTCGTTGCCATGACCGGTGATGGTGTGAATGATGCACCGGCGTTAAAACGCGCGGATATTGGTGTGGCGATGGGCAAGAAGGGTACTGATGTGGCGCGTGAAGCGGCGGACATGGTGTTGCTCGATGATAATTTCGCCACCATTGTCACCGCCGTGCGCGAAGGACGACGCATCTTTGACAATATTCGCAAATTTATCCGCTATGGCATGACGACCAATTCCGGTGAGATCTGGACGCTGATGTTGGCACCGATGCTCGGGATGCCTATTCCGTTAACACCCATCCAGATTTTATGGATCAATCTCGTCACCGATGGTTTACCGGGGCTGGCGTTAGCGGCGGAGCCGGAAGAACGCGGCATTATGCGGCGGCCACCCCGTCCACCGAGTGAAAGTATTTTTGCCGGTGGTATGTGGCAGCACATTATCTGGGTGGGGTTGTTGATCGGCGGTCTGAGTGTGATGACGCAGGCCTATGCTATCGCACAAGGTGATGCGCACTGGCAGACCATGGTGTTTACCATCTTGACGCTGACGCAACTGGTGCATGTGATGGTAATCCGCTCGGAACGGGAATCTATTTTTACGATGGGGATTGCCACTAATCGAATGCTGTTGGGTGCAGTGTTGTTGACGTTGGCATTGCATATGGCGGTGGTGTACGTCCCCTGGCTGAACGGTGTGTTCAATACCCAACCTCTGAGTGTGGAGGAATTAGCGTTTTGCGTGGCGATCTCGATGACGGTACTGGTGGCGGTGGAGATTGAAAAATGGGCGATCCGGCGAGGATGGCTGTATCGAGTGTCTAATGAGGTAACACAATGAAGCAGAGTTTGTTCGAGGCGGTAGGTGGGTTTCCCACCTTGCGGAAGGTGCATAAAATCTTTTATGACAAGATCTATGCTCATCCTTGGATCGGCCAATTTTTCATTGGCCATGATCAGGTGGCCATAGAAAATCGGCAGACCTATTTTATGGCTATAAAAATGGGTGGCCCGGATCAATACATGGGTAAGGAGCCGCTGATGGCACATCGGCAGATGTATATCACCGATGATCTGTTTGATCTGCGTACTGAGTTGCTGCGTGAATCTTTGGCTGAGGCTGGTGTGCCTGACGCGCTAGCTGAGCGTTGGATCAGGATCGACGGTGCCTTTCGGCGGCAGATTGTTAAGGATTCGATTGAGGATTTTTATCGAAATACCTTCGCGTATGAGCAGCGTGTGATAGTACCGAAACCCGACGCTAATAATTAGCTGGATTTAGTGCGCGTTTACAAGCGGCCAGGTAATGTCAGTGACAGCGCTGGCCAATAGGTGATGATCAGAACGGCCGTCAGCAATATTGCAAAAAATGGCAATGTGGCCCGGCAAAGCTGCAAGATTGGTTTATTAAAGCGATAACTGGCAATGAACAGATTCATGCCCACCGGTGGTGTGAAATAGCCAATCTGCATGTTGGCCAGGAAGATAATGCCGAGATGGACTGGATCAATCCCATAGCCAATGGCCACCGGCAATAACAGTGGGACCATGATGACGATTGCGGAGAAAATATCCAGCAGGGTGCCGAGTACCAGCAAAAATATGTTCAGCACCAGCAGGAAGGTCAAAGGGTTATGGATATAGTGCTTAATGGTATCAAAGAGCTTGGTTGGCACTTCGGCGTCGATGATGTAGTTGGTCGAAGCGAGTGATGCGCCGAGAATCACCAGTACCGCACCGACCAGGATCATTGAATCGCGCATGATTTTAGGTAGCTGGCGGATGCCGATCTCGCGGTAGATCAAACATTCCACAATCAGGACATAGAGCGCAGTGACGGCTGCGGCTTCTGATACCGCGAAGTAGCCGCTGTATATTCCGCCGAGGACGATGAAGGGGAGTGGGATTTCCCAGATCGCTTCTCTTACCGTTTCCTTTACTTCATTCCAGGTAGCCAAATGCGTGGGCAGGCTGCGTCCCTGCCATAAACTCCAGGCGCCCAGCATCAGGATCATTAATATTCCCGGAAGTAAGCCGGCGAGAAAAAGTTCATCAATGGTGAACGACTCGCCGATCCCCATTTGTTGTGCGACAATGCCATAGAGTATAAGTGGCAGCGAGGGTGCGAATAAAACGCCCAGACTTCCAGAAGTGGTAATTAAACCAAGGCTGAAGTTTTCTTTGTATCCGGCTTTGAGCAACGCGGGATACAACAGGGCGCCGAGAGCAATGATAGTGACGCCGGAGGCGCCGGTAAAGGCGGTGAATAATGCACAGGCCACCAGTGCGACAAAGGCAAGGCCACCGGGCATCCAACCAAGAAAAGCCTGGGTCAGTTTTACCAGGCGACCAGGCGCGCCGCTTTCGCTCAATAAATAACCGGCAAACGTGAAGAGTGGGATTGCAATTAGCACTGGCATTTCCGCCAGGCGATATATCTCGATCGCAACCACCGAAAGATCAATCTCGGATTGATAGAATCCAAGCAATGCTGACGCGGCAATGACTACGAATAGCGGGGTGCCGAGCAAGGCAAGCACAATCAACCCAGTGACAAAGAAACTCATATTGGGTTATGCCGAATCATTGGTCGATGAGGACACTGGAAAAATATCATGGCCTGTCAAGTCAATCAGGCAACGACCAGTGAAACGCAGGCTCATAACACCGAAGCTGATGGGAATGATGATTTCGCATAGCCAGGCGGGGATAGTTTCAAAGGCGATAATATCCGCGGCTTTTTCGGACATCACGAACTGCCATGAATAATAACTAATAATTCCGCATATAAAGCTGCTGAACAGATGTGTTATCAATGAGGCGATGCGCTGTCCAGCTTTGGGTAAAAAGCGTGATAAGACATCGATGCTGATATGGTTATGTTCACGTGAGGCCAGCATGGCGCCAAAAAGACCGAGCCACAGCATCATGATGCGCAGCAAAGGATCGCTCCAGGCAATACCATAATCAAAAAAATTGCGGAGTATAATTTGGCTCGCAGCAATTAGAATCATGGCCGTCAACAACAATGCCATCAGCGCATTTTCGCTCCAGATCAGGATCTGGAGCAAACGGCTCATTAGGCCCTGATTAATGAGATTTGGCACGAAAATCCTGTAGCTGTTTGTGAAATTCAGTGACAATCGCCTGGCTGAAGATACCTTTCTTGATCATACCTTCAATCGAGGTGCTCACGGCGCCACGCCAGGTTTGCTGATCAGTATCGGTGGGAACAGTGAAGGTGATGCCCTGTTTCTTAAGCACAACACGGGCGGACTCGTTATCGTCGCGATTGAGTTTGTCCAGTTGTTTGAAGACACGCGTCATGACTTCCTGAACCACTTGCTGATCTTGAGGGCTCAGTTTTTCCATTTCCTTGCGCTCGATGATCATCGTGCCATAGAGATATACCAGGGGAATATCCGTTATGTGCTTGATCTTGGTGTGCCACTGCAAGGCGATGGCCCCCATGGCCGAGCTGCCGATGGTATCAATGAGCCCCGTTTGCAGGCCAGTTAATACATCGCTGAGTGGCAGGGTAATCGGCGCCACGTTTGTGGCTTCGAATGCAGCGCGACTCAGATCATCATTTTCGGGTGACCAGACCTTATGCCCACGCAAGTCGGCGGCCTTGGTGATTGGGCTATTGGACATGAGATAGGCAAAGCCACCTTCACTAAAACCAAAGCTGACAAATCCGGCCTGGCGCACGCCCTCGATCAATTTTTGATCCATTTTCTGGCGCACATAATCGACTTCCTCATAAGAACGGAAGGCGAGGGGAATACTGTAAACCTGGCCATCGGGATAAATTTCGGAAAGGCCGCCGCCGGTAATTGCGCCGCCATGTAATTGTCCGATGCGAATTTTACGCAATACAGCCTTGTCATTACCCATGACGCCGCCCGGATAAAAACGAAATTTGACGCGCCCTGCGGTGCGTTGCTCGATTTCATCTGCGCCTTGTTTCATCTCCTTCATCCAGCGGGTACCATCTGGCGCCAGGGTTGCAATCTTGAATGTGCCCGCAAGCGCGGGGGTACCTATGAAACAGGCGAGAAAAATCAGGGTGCAGATACGAGCCATCATTATTTAATCCTCAAAATATCTTTTTGAACTATCGAGTAACTCGCGGGCATATTGTCGTGCCAGCTGATTGGTCAGAATCAGATTCGGCACATTGGGATCAGCGGCCAGTACCTCATTCAGGAGTTGATCATGTAGCGGCTGATTGAAAGTCAGGCGAGCATAATTACGTGCGAATTCTACCTTGGCGATAAGATCCTTGCCCCCGGAGATTGCTAGCGCACGTTCGAAATGGGTGCGCCCCTTTTCGGGATTCCCACCCAAGGCAGGTGATAATTGGCTATGGAGAACGCCAAGGTAAAGATGGGCGCGTCCCCATTCGTATTTTTCATCCAACGTCACGATGCGTTGCATGATGGCCTCTATTTTTGGCAAATCGGCAATGGCGTCCCAATCCTGGCTATGGGTTTGGATCCACGTTGCCCAGGTAGTGCCATAGGCATACAAATTGGGGATATCACCTGCCTCAGTGGCGTTGAGGTGAGTAATAAATTCGCTTAACTCCGTGTGTTCATGTTCGCAAAACCAAGGGTGATCCTGGCAAATGGCGCGCTGGGCGTAGTGGCGGGCCTTGTCTGCCAGTTTGGCGGCGCGCTCTGGGGAGTTCACAAATACTGAAGAATAAGTGCCGTTGAGCGTGGCTGCAGCCCGGAGCAGGGGAGTATTGTCCGGATCATCCCGTACCAGAGCATCCACCAGAATCAAAAACGAGGGGGCGCCACTGCGGATAATTTCCGGATCGTCCTGATTGAGGATGGCCTCATCCAGGTTCCTGGCAAGACGCGATCCCATCATGCTGGTGCAGCCCTGTAATACCAGAGTCAGAAAAACGCATATTATGAGTAAGAACCGAGCCACGATGCGGGTACAAATTCCTTTTGTAATCAAGTCCTAAGGTATCGGACGATTAAATACTTTAATTTAGCCGCAAATAAATCACATGTTGCTATTAAGGTCACTATGCAGGAGGGCTGTCATCTCCTAAAAACCGGCTAATTTACATGAAGATGGCGCAAGGTTAAAGGCTCCAAGGGGTACACAAACAAAAAAAAGGCCGGGAATTCCCGGCCTTGGCTTGAAAATATATCACCCGTGGTTAAGCGTTTGCCCGTTGTCGCCAGGCCAGTACCGCCAAACCCAGGCCAAACAATGACAACGAGGCAGGCTCGGGGACAGGGACGATGACCTGGTTATTACGACCTTTAACATCATTACCGGCAGTCCAGAGAAGCTTGAATTGCAGATTAGGATCGCATTCCTGGTTAGCACAATTGAAGCCAATTCTTGCCAGGGTAAACGGATCGTTATTTGCCTGCAACGCGGCGATTTCATCGTCAGGTAATAATGAGACTTCGGCGACATCGACAATATCAGGCAAAAAATTAAAGTCTTGTAATGAGTCACCTGTACCACCACCTAACTTATCACCAAAGGTAACCCCTGTGGGATTGAGAAGATTACCGTCATAGCCAACATCAAGATCATAAGCGGCGACGACCTGGTTACCAAGACTGGCGGCGATAATATCGACGTAACCCGTGCTCCCTGCAAAATTAGAAACCAGATTGATGGAGATGGCCTGCGCAGGCTGTATACCAAGCATTGCCAAACCGGAAAAAAGCAGAGCTGAGATTAAGCGTTTCATTGTTTTGCACTCCTTAATATTGGTTCAACGAGTAAATCATTATTTAATTGTGCAGTTCGCGAGCGTGCATTTGAGAACACAACCCCGTGAATCGTTTACAGTAATCAAGCCATCGCCGTCAAGGTCACGCGGGTCATCTGCGCCGGTGGCTTTTTGTCCACGTGCACTGAAGATGGCATTGATATCGTTTTTATCGATATCACCGTCCTTATCGATGTCGCACTTGCCTTGAGTCACGCTAGCGATAGTGACATCGTAGACAATAGGCGATTGCGCCTGATTGTTGGCGGTAAGCCGCACCTGAGCTTCGATGTAACGTCCGGTCAGATTGAAGCCAACACCATTGCTGACATCAGTGAAGGTCTGACCCTGTAGTGCAAGCTGTGTATCAGCGGTGCGAACTTTGGCAGTGACGCTGGCGCCAGTCGGCACGTTGGAGTTCCAGGACACCTTACCCCACGGGGTACCCGCGGCCCCGCCATCCTGAATAACTGTCCAGCTTCCTGTCTGGCTGGTGATGTTGGCAGCCGCAAATCCCGATGCATCAGAGTAGGTGTAAGGAGATAGACCCGTCGGCAGAACACCTAAGGCGGTGCCATCTGCGTTAGCAAACTTGGAGATCTTGCTGGCGCCGAGATGTACTTGCCAAGTGTCACTGTTGGCATCGGGCATGATACCGCGACTGTCGGTGGCGGTGCCCGCCTGGGCCGGTTTGTCCCAAATTACGCTGCCGTTGGCATTGAACTTGACGACGCCACCGCTCGATTTACTGACCAGAATGTGCCCATCGCCTTCCGTGTTCACCCCCAGGCTGCTGTAAAAAACAGTGGCTGGAGTGCTATAGACGTTGGTCGCCGAGTCGAACTTGGCGTAGCTTGTCCCAACACCGCCGAGATAAACCAGCGTATGGTTATCAACCGGATCCTTGCCGAGTGCGATACCATAGTTACCCGGACCACTGAAGGACGCAACCGTCCACGGACCAGTATTGCTCTGGGTGTTGGTGATCTTGCCCAGAATACTGCTCAGCGAAGCGCTCCATAACACGCCATCTTTGTCGATCAGGCAACCGTAGGGCGTCCAGCTGCCAGCGTTGGGTTGGCCGGCGGTTGGCGCAGTGGAAATTGGCCCCGCGATAGTATGTCCATCAGAACCACTGACCTTGTAATAAGTAGAATCGGAATACAGTCCCACCCACAGATTGGCATCGGTACCTAAACACAAGGATCGTCCCAAGGCTCCGAACCGCAGTGGCGCCGCTACACCGTCCGGTACTCGTACGGCCCAGGCAATGCGCTCGTCTTGAATCTCGCCCGGGTCGATAATGCCGTTGCTGTTGGCATCAATCAGGTCTTTCATTTCACTTGGCTGAATGACACCATCATTATTGGCATCTCTGGAAGTATCGGCAATGCCATTACTATTGCGATCGATATAACCATTGGCAAGGATTTTAATGAGCAATGCGGGCCGACCGTCAAAGTGGCGGTTGAGGACATAGGCATTGCCATCGATATCGACAGCCGTGCGCGAAGGGGCAGGGCCATCCCAAGCACCATGATCGCCTGTACTGTTAGGTCCTGTATTGAACCAGGTATGGTAGCGAGCGACTTCCCGACCAGGCGAAGCACCAATTTGCGCAGTATCGAACTTTGATAACGTATCCTCACCTGCGTTGGCGATCCACAACAATGGGAAAGCTGTGCCCGATGCATTCAATTGCAACTGGTCAGCTATGGTGTGATTGACACTTAACAATGTGCCAGAATCAAATTCGGCGTTAAGCGTATAGGTTGTCGACCCCGCTTGTACATTACCCACGGCAAACACAAGGGCCGCCGTTAATGGCGCTATCACATAGGGCCGAGACTGTGTAATGCTTCGATATGACTTTTTCATGTCCCTCTCCTAGAACTATAAGAATTCAATTTAAGGCCAGGTCTTGTGCACCCAGCGTCCTTGTCATCACATGATTGGGGGCCACCCTATACATCAGATCGTGACCTGCATGGGTGGTCAGGCGATGGGTCGATCCTCCACTGGCGTTGACCGAAAAAAGATGAGAGATGCCATCGCGCAGGCTCAGAAAATAGAGTTCTGACCCATTTGCCGACCACATAGGATCACCATCGTCGTATGGATTATTCGTAAGATTAATGGCACCAGTGCCATCTGCCTGCATCACATAAATCTCACCCGCCGCTTGATCGATCCGGCCTCCTTCACGGTTGGAAACAAAAGCAATGCGTTTACCGTCTGGCGACCATGTGGGCATTACATTAGCGAATGGATTATTAGTCAGGTCGACCGGGTTTGAACCATCGGCATTGACAACATAGATATGTTGTTCACCATAAGTTTTCATTGAAACAAAGGCCAACCTGCTGCCATCCGGTGACCACGCGGGCTGGGTTTTCTTGTCTTTTGATATACCACTGGTCACATCTTTGTCTTCAGTACCATCAGCATTCATCACATGGATCTGAATCTTGCCAAGATCAGCATAAACCTGATAAGCAATATGCCTGCCATCGGGGGACCATAATGGATGTCCTTTGTCGACCTGGCTATCGGTCAGTCTTTTAACATCACTTCCATTAATATTCATGACAAATAAATTCGCATAACGGTCACGATAGGAACGAAATAGTATTTTTTTTCCATCAGGCGACCATGAGGGGACATTGTCAGGATTGGCATCATGGGTCAGCCGTGTCTGGTTTGAGCCATCGGCATCCATGACATAGATTTCCATATTGCCATCGCGCATCGAGGTAAACGCAATATGACGTCCATCCGGTGACCAGGCGGGTTGAGTATTCTCGTCGGTGCCATGTGTTAATGGTTTTTTACCGTTACCATCGGCATTCATGGCATAAATCTGTGCATTGCCACTTTCTGTTGAAACAAAAATGATCTCGTCCTGGCGGGCGATGCTTTCTTTGGGAATGATTAAATTTCCAGAAACCTGGGGTGTTGAGCTGCAACCCTGAATCAATGGCAACATAACCATTAAGCCGAACGACGTCAGGATATGATTATTGACAGGCATTTTATCGGTCCTCCCTAAAAATCTTCAGCCACAGCGCTGACAATCACTTTCCCAACTTCCGTGCCAGTACCATTGTCAACCGCAGTAGCGGTATAAAGTCCTGCCTGCGGAAGAGTAAGTTGAAATTGGAAGCTCCCGTTTGCCCCGATATTTACGCTCTGCGTACTAATACCGCCAGCGGGGTCGCGAATCGTAAGAAAATATGAGGATTGTGGCTTGTAGCCATGCCCCTCTATCGTTGCCGTTTGGCCTGCGTGAAACCCAGAGGGTACCGTGAGATAACCGGCGGTCTCGGGTGTGGTCACGCTGCTGGTGACTGCTGGTGATGTCTCTGTGCTTGTGTTAGTGCTCGTGGAGGAAGGGGTGGATGTCGTAGTAACATCCGTGGTGTTTAAATTGCCGTTGAGCGAAGTTTCGCCGCTGCCACCTCCGCCACTGCAAGCGCTCAGGATTAATGTTGTGGTAATGAGTGCACACGTTGATAATTTCGTCGATTTTATGAATTGCATATTCATCGGGTCCTCCTTGAATTTCTATAAACTTCTCAATAAAGGTTTGAATTAAATGTGTAACGCCCCAAAAGTTCTTTTTGATTGTTTAACGATCAAAACATGCAAAGCATAAAACGGGCCATAGTTATGATTGCAATGTAATTCAATCACTTAATATATATTCAAAATGTAATTTAATTGAAAAGTGTAAAGAAATCCGACACTGAATAGTGTGAGACAAGTGGAGAACAAGCCAAAATTATTAGTGAAATGCTTTGGTATTGCAGGAGACTTATGTTGTACCTCAACGCTTCCTGCGTCCGGTAACGCTGCCGCCTAGCAATGAACCCAGGACACCCCGTACGATCTGACGTCCAATCTGCGAGCCCATTGATCGGGCAGCACTTTTGGCTAAAGCGCCGAGGATGGATTCCGGTTCACGGCTGGTAGAAGGAGGTGCTTTTGATTTTGCTGCGGGTAACATCGGCTCGTCGGCAGCAGCTTCTTCGCTGCGTTGCTTGAGAATTTCATAGGCCGATTCGCGATCAACGGTGGCGTTGTAACGGCCAGCAAGCGGGGAGCGAGAAAGATGAGCATTTCGCTCTTCAGCGGTAAGCGGCCCAATACGTGATTGTGGTGGTCTGATAAAAATCTGCTCAACGGGGGTTGGTTGACCACTGTCATCAAGTACTGATACCAAGGCTTCACCGACACCCAGTTGGCTGATCACGGTTTCAGTATCCAAGCCCGGCTTGGCGCGTAGTGTTTGTGCAGCCACTTTTACTGCTTTCTGATCCTTAGGCGTAAAGGCACGCAAGGCGTGTTGCACGCGATTACCCAGCTGACCCGCGATGTTGACCGGGATATCGGAAGGATTCTGGCTGATAAAATAAACACCTACGCCTTTGGATCGAATCAAACGCACAACTTGTTCGATCTTTTCCACTAATGCCGCAGGTGCATCATTGAATAACAAATGTGCTTCATCGAAGAACAGCACCAACTTCGGCCGATCCACATCACCCACTTCAGGTAATTGTTCGAACAGCTCAGCCAAGAGCCAGAGCAGGAAGGTGGCATAGAGGCGTGGTTTAGGCATTAGAGCAGTGGCATCGATCATGCTGATAACGCCATTGCCGGAAAAATCCACTTGCATCAGGTCTTGTAACTGGAGCGCAGGTTCTCCAAAAAAATTTTCTGCGCCTTCCTGTTCCAATACTAGCAAACTACGCTGAATGGCCGCGACACTGGTGCTGGAAAGGTTACCATAGTTTTTCTGTAATTCTTTGGCGTTCTCAGACACCCAGGTCAACATGCTGCGCAAGTCTTTAAGATCCAGCAGCAACAGTCCCTGGTCATCGGCGATCTTAAACACCGCATAAAGTACTGCGGCCTGGGTATCACTCAATTCCAGCAAATTGCCAAGCAACAACGGCCCCATCTCTGAAATCGTCGTTCTGACCGGATGACCGCACTTGCCAAATAAATCCCAAAACACGACCGGATAGGCACGGCTTTGATAATCGCTGATCCCGAGTTTTTGTAGCCGAGACTGGATTTTTTCATTGCTGGTGCCTGGCTTGGCCAGTCCCGAGAGATCACCTTTAATATCTGTCACGAACACCGGGACGCCAATAGTGGAAAAACCTTCCACCAGCGCCTGCAAGGTCACTGTTTTACCGGTACCTGTGGCCCCAGTAATCAGACCATGGCGATTGGCCATCCGCGCCCGCAAGTTAACGACGGTCTGACCGTTGCCACCGATGAAGATATTGTTTTGATCCATAAGGAGTTATCCAGTTTTGTTTTGCTGGATGGTAGCACAGGAATTAGCAGAAAATCATTCGTGGGGGTACCGCCCCGAGAGGCGGAGGAGGGGCCCCACGCTAGTGGGGATCCGACCCTCGGTGGGGCGGAGCCGCCTATAGTATGGCGGATTGCCGTCCACCGGCGGTCGCATCCCCGATATTCATCGGCCCTGCTCAACGCCTCGGACGGCCGCCCCGAGAGGCGGAGGAGGGGCCCCACGCTAGTGGGGATCCGACCCTCGGTGGGGCGGAGCCGCCTATAGTATGGCGGATTGCCGTCCACCGGCGGTCGCATCCCCGATATTCATCGGGGGGGCCCCCTGCTCAACGCCTCGGGCGGGCCCGTACAGTCAGGGCATTTCTTGAGGAGGGGCTGACATCGCCTGTTCTATCGCAGTCCGCAATGCAACCAGGGTTGCCTCGCACTGCAATTCAGCACGAAACTCACCCTCCATATAGAGGAATAGTGCAGGAAGATGAAACACGCTGAACTCCTGAGTCAGGGCTTGATCCCGGCCAGCATCCACTTTGAAGATTCTGACATCAAGATATTTACGCGAATATTGATCGAGCAGTTGTTCCCAGTAACGACACGAGGAACATTCGCTGCTGGAAAAAAACACCAATGCCATACCACGGGTATGCTCCAGTGTTTGATGAAACTCAAATTGTTCCAAGGGACGGACAGCCGCCATGGTCTTCTCCTGATGCTACGTATATCCCTATCCTAGCTAAAACAATAAAATATGCAAGTAATTTAATGGTGATTAATAATCTTGAATTGGTCACCCTTATGAATTCCAAAATTACCGACTGAGCCGGCAGGTAATTCGAGGGCATATTGGATAGGGAAGTGGCTTTGATAGCGGGGACAGGATGTTTGCCGGCAGGGTTGAATATCGAGATAGGTTTCTAACAGTCGACCGTCGGCATCAAAAAAAAGGATATCAAGCGCCAGCAAAGTATTTTTCATCCAAAACGAAACCTGATACGGGCCGGCATAGACGAAGAGCATCCCGTGATTGGGTGCGAGTTGAGTCCGGTTCATGAGTCCTGTGGCATGTTCATCAGGGGTTTCCGCCAGCTCGACAATGAATGTCTTCCCGCTCAAAGTGAGTATCATCTCGGCACCATGGCTGAGATTGCAATAACTCAATATCGCAAGTAGCGTAAAAATCCGCATGCGGCTTCTCATTAGCCAAAAGGGATTACAAGATTGGATGAAGGTAGTTTATGTCGTCAAGATCTTGCGCAATAAACTTTTGACTTCATTGGGCTCAAACGGCTTGTCGCACATGGCAGAAACCCCCGATTGTTTGATCCCCGCCAAGTGACTACTATAAGCTTCGCTGGTCACCATTAGCACAGGAATTGAGCGTTGCTGGCTTTGCTCGCGAATATAGCGTGTCAATTCCTGGCCATCCATTTCCGGCATGTTGTAATCAGTGACGATCAGGTCAAAGAATTGCCGGGACATGGTCTCAACCGCCTCGCGACCATTAGTGGCTTGAACGATGTCATTAATACCCAAATTATTGAGAACTCGCATGATGTGTTTGCGGGCGGTGCTGCTGTCATCCACGACCAATACATGCAAACTATCGAGATCAATTTCTTTTAAAGATTCATTGTCGGGTTCGAGAAATTCCAAAGTGGAGTAGAGTGCGCTCTTTAATTCACTCTGCTGAAACGGCTTCGGCAGGATTGCGACTACGCCCGCTTGGCGAATCGGTTCCAGGTAATAATCAGAATGTTCGCTGGAGACGAGCATAAACGGAATCGATTCCAGTTCCGGTGTTCCGCGCATAGCTTGTACCAGTGCAGTGCCGGTCATGTCCGGCAGGTGCATGGTGCTAATCACAAGATCCGGCTGGAACTTACCCATGTCCGCCAATGCCGATTTGCCATCCGCGAAACGCTCCAGGCGAGATACGCCTAAGGCGACAAGGTGTTGTTTAATCACTGTCCATTGGGTCGAAGAGGGCTCGACCACATTGACCGCAAGATCTGCAATAGACATTTTTTCCATGAGTCAACCATTAACTGTGTCAGATTCAGGTTTATGGTTATCGGATATAAATGGCGAGAACTGAAGTTGTTTCTGGAATAAGCCTGGATATGATTTATATTACATGAATGTTTTCGTTTGCCAGCATATGAACGAGCCGAATCAAAGGCAGTCCCACCAGCGCGTTCGGATCATCGCCTTCCATTTTCTCGAACAACGCAATACCCAGACCTTCGGATTTAAAACTGCCCGCACAGTCATACGGCTGTTCAAGATGCAGATAGTTTTCAATTTGTGTTGATGACAGGGTGCGCATATGAACCGCAAACGGCGCTACCTCCAGTTGCAGGTGATTGTTGACACTATTTAACACCGCCAGTGATGTTAAAAACTCAACCGTGCGTCCAGAGATTTTCTGTAACTGAGTAACGGCCTTGTCATGAGTGCCAGGTTTACCGAGGATGTCATTGCCAATCACTGCCGTTTGATCGGAGGCAATGATAATGGCATTGGGATGGCGCGCCGCGATAGCGCGCGCCTTGGCTTCAGCAAGCCGTAATACCATGCTGCGTGGCGATTCATTGGCCAGTCGTTGTTCGTCCACCGCGGGTGATTCCCATGCAAACGGCAAGCGCAAGCGCGCCAGTAATTCGCGGCGATAGGGCGAAGAAGAAGCCAGAATGAGCTTGCCGCTCATGGAAACGCGATCACTCAAGCTCGATCAAGGTCTCATCTGGATTGACGCTGTCACCCTTCTTGACGTGCACAGCGGTAACCTTGCCTGCGATTGGCGCCTGCACTTCGGTTTCCATTTTCATTGCCTCAGTGATGAGCAGCGGATCACCGGCTTTGACCTTGGCGCCGACTTTGACCAGCACGTCGACGATGGTGCCGGGCATGGAGGTGGTGACATCCCCCGGTTTTTTTGCACGTGGCCGTTTACTGCCTTTGCTGGAAGGGGTTGTGGCGGATTTATTGTTGCCGGAATTTTCAGCTTCAATTTCTTCCAGGGTTTCGACCACAATTTCTTCCGGCGAACCATCCACCGAGACGAAGAAAGGGCGGCGATTGTCAGTTGTGTGACCGGTGCCCGTGACCTTGATGTGATAGGTTTCACCATGCATGGTGACATTGAACTCTATTGGTGCATTATGCGTCGGACACTCAGGTGCCTTCTTCACGTCTTCAAGGGATTCAGGCACCAAAGTACCTGCTGCGCGTTGTTCCAGGAAAGTCTTGCCGATATCCGGGAACATGGCAAAGGTCAGCACATCTTCCTCGTTTTTGGCGAGGGTACCGATCTTGTCACGCAAATTATCCATCTCAGGCGCTAACAAATCGGCTGGCCGGACATCAATGACATCCTCGTTACCGATGGCTTGCTGTCGGACGATTGAATTTACCTCGCCTGGTGCTTTACCATAACGGCCTTGGAGATAATATTTTACTTCGTTGGTAATGTTTTTATAGCGGCTGCCAGTGATTACATTTAACACTGCCTGAGTACCCACGATTTGTGATGTTGGCGTCACCAACGGTGGGTAGCCGAGATCTTCACGTACGCGTGGCACTTCAGCAAGCACTTGATTCATTTTTTCCAACGCGCCTTGTTCACGCAGTTGGTTGGCAAGATTGGAAATCATGCCACCGGGGATTTGATTAACCTGAACGCGAGTGTCTACCCCCGTGTATTCGCTTTCGAAGCGCGCATATTTTTTGCGCACTTCGAAGAAGTAATAGCCGATTTCCTGCAATAATTCGAGATTAAGTCCGGTGTCATATTTAGTATCTCTCAGTGCAGCGACCATGCTTTCAGTCGGTGGGTGAGAGGTGCCGCCGGCGAAGGTGGAAATAGCGGTATCAATGTGCAAACAACCATTCTCGATCGCTTTGAGCTGACACATACTGGCCAAGCCGGCAGTGGCATGGGAATGAATGTGTAATGGAATGCTGACCGCCTTTTTTAATGCCTTGACCAGATCGGCGGTAACGGACGGCGTTAACAGTCCGGCCATATCCTTGATCGCGAGGCTGTCACAGCCCATTTCTTCCAACGCTTTGGCCATATCCACAAATTGTGGAATGCCGTGGACCGGACTAGTGGTGTAACTGATCGTACCTTGGGCGTGTTTCTTGGCGGCTTTAACCGCTTCAATCGAAACTTTCAGATTACGAATATCATTCAATGCATCAAAGATGCGGAAGACATCAATACCATTGGCAGCGCTGCGCTCGACAAAGGCGCGCACGACATCATCTGAATAGTGGCGGTAACCGAGCAGATTCTGTCCGCGCAACAACATCTGTAAGCGGGTGTTGGGCAGAGCTTTGCGCAACTGGCGCAGACGCTCCCACGGATCTTCCTTCAGAAAGCGAATGCAGGAATCGAAGGTTGCACCGCCCCAGACTTCAAGCGACCAGTAGCCCACTTGATCAAGCTTGTTGCAGATCGGCAGCATGTCCTCGGTGCGCATGCGAGTGGCAATCAGTGATTGGTGCGCATCTCGCAGGATGGTATCGGTGATGTGTACTTTAGCCATAGTCCTTGCCAACAATGTTTTAAATTAAGTTGAAATTAGCGACCCAGATGAGCAGAAATCGCCACTGCAATTGCCGCTGCCAATTCGCGTGGCGGGCGCCGTACCGAATAATTGACCAGTTCGGGATGATTCTCGACAAAACTGGTATCAAAGCGCCCTTGACGGAATTGCGGCGATTTAAGAATTTCCTGGTAATAGGGGATCGTAGTTTTAATCCCGTAAAGACCGATATCTTTTAACGCACGATCGCCACGTGCCAGCAGTTCCTCCCAGGTGAGTGCCCAGACCGTGAGTTTGGCGCAGAGCGAATCGTAATACGGCGGAATCTCATAACCGGTATAAATCGCAGCATCGGTACGCACGCCAGGACCACCCGGCGCAAAATAGCGGGTGATGCGGCCAAAGCTGGGCAGAAAACCGTTTTTGGGATCTTCGGCATTGATACGAAATTCCATCGCGTAGCCACGGCGTTTGACGTCTTCCTGTTTGTAACTCATCGGCATTCCGGAGGCGATCCGAATTTGTTCACGGACGATATCAATACCGGTGATTTGCTCAGTTACGCAATGCTCAACCTGCAGCCGCGTGTTCATTTCCATGAAATAGAATGTGTCGTCTTTGTCGAGCAGGAATTCAACCGTACCAGCATTTTGATAATCCACTGCCTTTGCCGCACGCACAGCCAGTTCACCGATATAGGCGCGTTGCTCATCGGTTATCTGTGGTGATGGAGCGATCTCAATCAACTTTTGATGTCGGCGTTGAATCGAGCAGTCGCGCTCAAACAAATGAATCACATTGCCGTGACTGTCGCCGAGGATTTGAACCTCAATATGGCGTGGATTAACGACGCATTTCTCAACGAATAACTCGGCGCTACCAAAGGCCTTGGTCGCTTCGGAAATCACGCGGTCATAATTGCGGCGCAGGTCTGATTCGTTGTCACAGCGGCGAATCCCACGGCCGCCACCGCCGGAAGTCGCCTTGAGCATGACCGGATAGCCAACCCGGTGAGCGATCACCACGGCCTCTTCCAGCGAGTTGACGTTGCCATCGCTGCCGGGAGTTACGGGGATCCCGGCCTTGATCATGGTATTGCGGGCCTCGATCTTGTCCCCCATGCGGCGGATGGCAGTTGGCGAGGGGCCGATGAAGCGTATCCCGCGGCGCTCACAAATTTCAGCCAGCTGGGCGTTTTCGGAGAGGAAACCATAACCGGGGTGGAGGGCGTCGCACCCTGCCGCGACAGCCAGATTCACGATCCGATGGGCATTCAGGTATCCGGCGACGGAGTCTGGCCCCAGATTATAGGCTTCGTCGGCCTTTTTGACATGGAGGGAATGACGGTCGGCATCGGTATAGATAGCGACGGAGGTGATTCCCATTTCGGCGCAGGCGCGCACGATGCGGACCGCGATTTCACCCCGGTTGGCAATCAGTATCTTTGATATCATATTGAAATCTAAGTTAAATAAATCCGCTCATCGAGGGCTGGGATGGGTTTGGGGCGGCAACCCCAAGCCATCCGCCAGCCTGTAAAATCCCTTATTTCGGTTCTACTCAAATAAATCCTCCAAGTCAAGCAAGATGCGGGATAACGGTGTGAAAATAAAGAAATTTCTTTGACAGAGGGGCGGCAGCAGTTTAAAATTTCGCGCCTATGCTGGAACCGCAGCCACAGGAATTCTTTGCGCCTTTTAAACTGGCTCGCCAGTCTCAGCAATTGCGGGGACAGATGGCGATGGTAGCGATGGCGCGTTTGGCAGGGTTGCTCGCTGTGGCACCGGAAGAAAAACTCGAGTTTGAGTTGAACTTCGGGGTCGATGAACAGGGTACGAGTTTTGTGCACGGTAACGTCAAAGCGGTGGTGTCGATGACGTGTCAGCGCTGCGGTGATCCCGTGGCGGTGACGGTTGAAAGCCCCGTCGCGATAGCCTTCGTCACTAGCGAAGAGGAAGCGAACCGTTTGCCGGAAGGGCTGGAGCCTTATTTAGTAGTAGAAGACCGGGTAATACTCGCTGATTTGCTCGAAGATGAGTTGATTTTGGCCTTGCCGATCGTGGCAACGCATCCAGAACAGACATGTAATCCCTGGTTTCAGCGTGACCAGACGCCCGCAGAAGCGGTCGAGGAAAAACGGCCCAGTCCCTTTTCGGTACTGGAGCAATTAAAGCGGCATTGAGAAATGCCGAGTATTTTTGGTTTGATTTAATAACAGGAGTCCATTGCAATGGCTGTCCAAAAAACCCGTAAGAGTCCGTCCAAGCGTGGCATGCGCCGGGCCCATGATGCCCTGACCGCTTCGACGTTGTCCGTCGACTCTGCTTCAGGTGAAACCCACCTTCGTCATCACGTTTCTCCGGATGGTTATTACCGTGGTCGCAAAGTGATCGCGGGTAAGGGCGAATAAACCCTTGAGTCACACGATCGCGCTTGACGCCATGGGCGGCGATCACGGCCCAAGCGTGGTCGTGCCAGCCGCCATCAGCGTTTTAAAAGAGCGCTCTGATCTGAATCTCATCCTGGTCGGTGACCAGGATGAGTTGGCAGGTTATTTGCGCCGTCTTGGTAATGCTGCCAGCGAGCGGTTACGCATCCATCATGCCTCGCAACGCGTGGCAATGGATGAATTACCCTCGGTTGCCTTGCGCTCCAAGAAAGATTCGTCGATGCGCGTGGCCATTAATCTGGTGCGTGATGGCGCAGCCGATGCCTGCGTCAGCGCCGGTAACACCGGCGCCTTGATGGCGATTGCCCGTTTCGTGCTGAAGACCCTGCCCGGCGTTGATCGCCCCGCGATTATTTCCACCTTGCCCACGATGAAGGGGCATGTCCATATGCTGGATTTGGGCGCGAATGTGGATGTCGGCGCCGATATCCTGTTCCAGTTTGCGGTGATGGGTTCGATTCTGACCCAGGCCGTGGACAACAATCCTAATCCCACCATTGGTCTGCTCAATATTGGTGAGGAAGAAATGAAGGGTAACGAAGTCGTTAAGGAGACCGCACGCTTGCTGAGCGAGAGTGGCCTGAATTATGTCGGTTACGTCGAAGGGGACGATATCTACAAGGGGACTGTGGATGTCGTGGTCTGCGACGGATTTATCGGCAATGTCGCGCTCAAATCCAGTGAAGGGGTAGCGAAAATGATCGCCCACTTCATGAAGCAAAGTTTCAACCGTAATTGGATCACGCGTCTGGCGGGTTTGATGGCTATGCCGGTGCTGCGCTCCTTCAAAGACAAAATCGATCCGCGCCGTTACAATGGTGCGAGTTTAGTAGGGCTGCAAGGGATTGTGATCAAGAGCCATGGCGGCGCGGACCAGTTCGCCTTCGCCAATGCCATCAAGGAAGCGATGATTGAAGTGGACAAGGCGGTTCCGGCACGTATTAACCAGCAGTTGGAAGAAATCCTCATCAAGCGGCAAGCAGGCTGAGGGCTGAGGCGTGACTTATTCCAGGATCATTGGCACAGGGTCTTATCTGCCAGCGAAGGTGTTGACCAATGCCGAGCTCGAGACCATGGTCGAGACCTCGGATCAGTGGATACGCGAACGCACGGGCATCGAAAAACGTCATATCGCGGCCGCAGGTGAAACTACCTGCGATCTAGCCGAAGCGGCGGCACGACAAGCCATCAGCGCGGCCGGAATCAAACCCGGCGATCTGGATTTGATCATTATCGCCACCACCACGCCCGACAAAGTCTTCCCCAGCACCGCTTGTTTGTTGCAAAAACGTTTGGGCATCCATGGGCCCCCCGCTTTCGATGTGCAGGCGGTGTGTTCCGGTTTTGTCTATGCGCTATCGGTGGCGGATAAATTTATTCGTACGGGCGCCACCCAAAAGGCACTGGTCATCGGTGCCGAAACGTTTTCCCGGATTATTAATTGGAAAGATCGTACGACCTGTGTCTTGTTCGGTGATGGCGCGGGCGCAGTTGTGCTTTCTGCCAGTGAGGCCCCCGGCATTCTTTCCACGCATCTTCATGCCGATGGCCGTTACGATGAATTGCTGCATGTGCCCGCCGGGATTTCGCGCGGCTACGATGCAGTGCTGGCAGGTACCGCCTATACTGAGATGCAAGGCAGCGAGGTCTTCAAGATTGCCGTGCGCACCTTGGGGCGAATCGTCGATGAGACGCTGGCGGCCAACAATATGGAGAAAAGTCAGATCGACTGGCTGGTACCGCATCAAGCCAATATCCGGATTATCGAGGCCACCGCCAAAAAACTGGACATGCCAATGGAACGGGTGGTGGTGACGGTGCAGTCACATGGTAATACCTCTGCCGCCTCAATCCCCTTGGCGCTGGATGTTGCAGTGCGTGATGGTCGGATCAAGGCAGGCGACGTGTTGTTACTGGAAGCCTTTGGCGGTGGGTTTACCTGGGGTTCTGCGTTAATAAAATATTAATTAAAACAGGTAGTTTAATATATTTATTAAAGGTAATTATCATGTCAATCGCAATTGTCTTTCCTGGGCAGGGCTCACAGTCAGTCGGAATGCTGGCCAATTTGGCTGAAACCTGGCCGCAAGTAAAAGAAACATTTGCTGAAGCTGGCTCGGTACTGGGTTACGACCTGTGGCAATTAGTACAACAAGGCCCCGAGGAAGCACTCAATCAAACGGATAAAACCCAACCGGCGATGCTGACCGCCGGGGTTGCGGTGTGGCGAGCGTGGCGGGCAGCCGGCGGTCGTGCGCCTGCGTTTATGGCGGGCCACAGTCTGGGTGAGTACACGGCATTGGTTTGTGCCGAGGCAATCGATTTTAAGGTGGCGGTAAAGTTGGTCGAAACCCGTGGTCAATTGATGCAGGCCGCCGTGCCCGCCGGTCAAGGCGCCATGGCCGCAATTCTTGGTTTATCGGACGCGGATGTCATCGCTGCCTGTGAAGAAGCGGCCCAGGGCGAAGTGGTTGAGGCGGTGAATTTCAATGCGCCGGGCCAGGTCGTGGTCGCCGGTGCCAAAAATGCCGTCGAGCGTGCGGCAACGATTGCCAAAGATAAAGGCGCCAAACGGGCCATTATCCTGCCGGTGAGCGTACCTTCGCATTGCGCGTTGATGCGGCCGGCGGCGGACAAGATAGCTGAAGTTCTGGTCAAAACTGAAATCAAGGCACCTAAAATTACCGTGCTGCACAATGTCGATGTTGGCTCGTACAGCGATGCCAATGCCATCCGCAAGGCGTTAACCGATCAATTGTTCAGACCGGTGCGCTGGGTGGAAACGGTGCAGACACTGGCACGTGAAGGTATCAGCCAGATCGTCGAGGCCGGTCCCGGCAAGGTGCTGGCCGGTTTGAACAAGCGCATCGAGAAAGAAGTGACAACGCTGCCGGTGTATGACGCCGAGACGCTGTTGTCCGCAGTGGAAGCCGTTAAATAATTGAGGGGAGCACTTATGACGCTTGCGAACGAAATTGCTTTAATCACCGGCGCCAGCCGCGGTATCGGTAAGGCCATTGCCCTGTCACTTGGCAAAAAAGGGGCGGTAGTGATCGGGACCGCTACTTCAGAAAAGGGTGCAGCAGATATCTCTAACTATTTGAAAGAAAATGGTATCAAAGGTGTTGGTTTGATGCTGAATGTCACCGATCCGGCCTCGGTCGATGCAGTGGTGGAGCGCGCCATTGGTGAATTCGGTGCACCGAGTATTCTGGTGAACAATGCCGGGATTACCCGTGACAACCTGTTGATGCGGATGAAGGATGATGAATGGAACGACATCATCAATACCAACCTTACGTCCATCTATCGCATGAGCAAGGCCTGCATTAAAGGCATGATGAAGGCGCGTAGAGGCCGGATTATCAATATCGCCTCGGTGGTCGGGGTCAGCGGTAACGCGGGCCAGACCAACTACGCTGCCGCCAAGGCGGGAATGATAGGCTTTACCAAGGCCTTGGCCCGGGAAGTGGCCTCGCGCAACATCACCGTTAACGCCGTAGCCCCCGGTTTCATTGATACTGATATGACGCACGGCCTGCCCGAGGAGCAAAAGGCAGCCCTGTTGCAACAGATTCCGCTGGCTCGATTGGGGAGCGCGGATGAAATCGCCGCGACTGTGGCCTTCCTGGCCTCGCCAGAGGCGGGGTATATCACGGGGCAGACGCTAAACGTCAACGGTGGCATGTATATGGCGTAGGGGGCGGATTTCAAGCCCGCCCTTCTGTAACACCTAGGTGACTGATTTGGTTGAAATACTGTAAGATTGCCGCTTTCTGGCTTGCATCTTACGGTTTAAAGGATAAAATACCGTCCGCGGCCAAGGCCGCATCGCAAAATCTCTGGAGGAACAACTGATCATGAGCACTATCGAAGAACGCGTCAAGAAGATCGTCGTCGAGCAATTAGGAGTCAAGGAAGAAGAAGTCACCAAAGAGGCTTCTTTCGTGGATGATCTTGGCGCTGACTCACTCGATACCGTTGAGCTGGTGATGGCACTGGAAGAAGAATTTGAGTGCGAAATTCCGGACGAAGAAGCTGAAAAAATCACGACCGTCCAACAAGCCATTGATTATATTAACTCCCACAAGGGTTAAGCTCGCAGAATTTCTGCTAAAGGCCGCAGTACCTTCACTGGTTGCGGCCTTTTGTTTTCCCGTGTGTAATATTATTAAGCCATTGAATGGCGCATTACAGGAATTAACTGCGTGAGTCATAAACGTCGCGTTGTGGTGACTGGTCTGGGCATGGTTGGCCCGGTTG
This sequence comes from Gammaproteobacteria bacterium, assembly GCA_016200485.1. Lineage (NCBI taxonomy): Bacteria > Pseudomonadati > Pseudomonadota > Gammaproteobacteria > Gammaproteobacteria bacterium. The sequence continues at coordinate 42,095 of JACQEP010000014.1, read as the reverse complement.
GATTGTCAGTTAAGGAATCCTGGGCGAATATCCTGGCCGGCAAGAGCGGTATCGGACCGCTCACCCATTTTGATGTCTCTGAATTCCCGGTATGCTTTGGCGGCTCGGTGTGGGGTTTTGATGCCGCGAATTACATGTCGTCCAAGGACGCGCGTAAGATGGATCCTTTTATCCATTACGGTATCGCGGCCGCCAAGGAAGCGATTGAAGATTCCGGAATCCAGGTCACCGAGGCCAACGCTGAGCGGATTGGCGTGATGATCGGCTCCGGTATCGGCGGTTTGCCCGGTATCGAAAAGGGACATGAGACCTTCAGAGAATCCGGCCCACGCAAGATTTCGCCGTTCTTCGTTCCCAGCAATATCATCAACATGATCTCGGGCAACCTGTCGATCATGTATGGTTTCCAGGGACCGAATCTGGCGATCGTCACCGCCTGTGCCACCGGCACACACAACATCAGTGAGGCCGCGCGGATTATTGCCCGTGGTGACGCCGATGCCATGATCGCGGGTGGTGCGGAAATGGCGACATCGCCCACCGGCCTGGCCGGTTTTGCCGCTGCCCGTGCGCTGTCGACCCGCAACGATGATCCGGCCACGGCCAGCCGTCCATGGGACAAGGACCGCGATGGTTTTGTACTCAGCGATGGCGCAGGCGTTGTGGTACTGGAAGAATATGAATCCGCCAAACGCCGCGGCGCGAACATCTATGTCGAGCTGATTGGCTCTGGCATGAACGGGGATGCCTATCACATGACGATGCCCAGCGAGGGCGGCGCCGGTGCTAAGCGTTGTATGAAACTGGCGCTGAATGATGCCGGTATCAATCCTGAGCAAGTGAATTACATCAATGCTCATGGCACCTCGACACCCGCCGGTGACAAGGCTGAAACACTGGCCGCGAAGGGCTTGTTTGGCGATTATGCGTACAAACTGGCAATGAGTTCGACCAAGTCGATGACCGGTCATTTGCTGGGTGCGGCGGGCGGTATTGAGGCCGTGTTCTGTGCATTGGCGATTCGTGACCAAGTGGCACCGCCGACCATCAATCTCTTCACGCCTGACCCAGAGTGCGATCTTGATTATGTGCCGAATGAAGCGCGACAGATGAAGATCGATGTCGCCATGTCCAACTCCTTTGGTTTTGGCGGCACCAACGGCACGCTGGTGTTCCGCAAAGTTTAATCCCGCTTTTCGGCGGACAAGGATGTCTGCCACTCATCGGGAGCAGCTGTTGTGACCGCAAGCCAACCCAACATTGTGCGGTTAAATTCCTCCTTGGATCTCTTGCGCCTGGTGGCGCTCAATTCGGCGCGATACCCTTTTTTACTCGAAAGCGCTGTGCATGGCACTGCGCAATCACGTTATGACATTCTGTTTGCCTTTCCTGGCAAAACAATCATTGCCGATCAAGCATCTGATTTCCTGGAAACATTGGATGCCGAGTGGCAGCCAGGAAAAGCATCTGACCCGCCATCGGCATTGCCTTTTAATGGGGGATGGTTTTTGTACCTGGGCTATGAGCTAGTCACTCAGATTGAACACAAACTTAAATTTGAACCCTACGATTCTTCGTTGCCGACCGCCTTTGCAACACGTATTCCGGCGGCCGTGATTCGGGATCATCAGCAGTCATGTCTTTATCTTGTTACCGAATCTGGACAAGAGCAGCTACTTGCAGAATTACGCAAGGACATTAGTTCAATTACCGCGCATGAATCATTAACAGCATCACTACCAAAAATTACTGCCGTGCAGAGTGGGGCGGGTACCAATTTTACGGACGGTGTCGAACGTATCAAACGTTATATCCGTGATGGCGATGTATTTCAGGTCAACCTCTCTCGCAGCTGGGATGTGGATTTGGCCACTGGAACTTCGCCAATAAATTTGTATGCCTCTTTACGGCAGCACAATCCAGCTCCTTTTGCCGCGCTGGTGTTGCAGGGTGACAATGCGATCATCAGCTCTTCGCCGGAACGGCTGGTGCAAGTGACAGGGGATCGGATCGATACCCGTCCCATCGCCGGTACCCGGCCGCGCGGCAAGAACAAAGAAGACGATTTGGCCTATTCTCGAACCTTGCTGGCACATCCGAAAGAACGCGCCGAGCATGTGATGTTGATTGATCTCGAACGCAACGATCTGGGGCGCATCTGTCAGCCGGGCAGCATCCATGTTGATGAACTGATGGTGTTGGAATCCTATGCCCATGTGCATCACATCGTCTCGAATGTGACGGGGCGCTTGCGGCCCAAGGTGACGCCGGGCCAGGTGATTCGGGCCGTCTTTCCCGGCGGCACGATTACCGGCTGTCCCAAGGTGAGGTGCATGGAAATCATCCATGACCTGGAGGCCTCTCCACGTGGTCCTTATACCGGCTCAGTGGGCTATTTTGGCCATGATGGCAATATGGATCTGAATATCTTGATTCGCACCATGCATATGGAACATGATCGGATACGCTTCCGCACGGGAGCGGGCATCGTCGCCGACTCGGTCGCCGACAGTGAGTTACAGGAGACGCAGGCCAAGGCCAAAGGCTTGCTGCGCGCATTGGGAATCAACGATGCAATTTCTGGTTAACGGTAAGCCGCAAGACGTCCTCGTGCTGACGGATCGCGCCATCCATTATGGGGATGGCGTGTTTGAAACCGTCGCTTTACGTAATGGTCAACTGGAATTGTGGCCGGAGCATATGGCGCGGTTACAAACCAGTTGCCAGCGACTTGGATTTTCTGCACCGCAGCCGTTACGCTTGTTACATGAGGCACAGCAGGTGAGCCATGGTCTGTCGCAAGCGGTGATCAAAATCATTGTCACACGCGGTGAAGGCGGACGCGGTTACCGGCCACCGGCGACGCCAAGCCCCAATCGGATTGTTGCAGTTTATCCTTGGTCCGATTACCCGCCACACCACGGGCAGGCGGGCGTTAACCTCCGGATCTGCCAAACCCGGTTGGGACTCAATCCGACGCTGGCGGGTATTAAACACCTGAATCGTCTGGAACAGGTACTCGCGCGTGCCGAATGGGAGAATCCCGAAATCGCCGAGGGACTGATGCTGGATATTGGCGGCCATGTTGTCGAAGGCACCCAATCCAATCTATTCTTTGTCGAGGCCGGGGTGTTGCATACCCCGGATTTGTCAAACTGTGGTGTGGCTGGCATCATGCGAGGTGTGATTCTGGAATTAGCCGCCAATTCATCGATCCCGACACACGTCGGGCATTATTCCGTTGACCGCCTCAACTCGGCAGATGAGGTGTTCATCAGCAATTCCATCATTGGCCTGTGGCCGGTGGTGCGTATCGAACAGCAATCATATCGCCCAGGGCCAATCTTTCACAGTTTGAATGACGCGCTTGATCATCGGCGTCAACGGCAAGCGATCCCATGTCTCTGAAAGAATCTCTGTTCAAAATTCTTGGTGTAGTAATCCTTGTCGGCAGCTTGATCGCAGGCTGGATCGGCATAGATTTGCAAAGTTTTAAGTCCCAATCGTTACGTGTGGCGCAACCGGACATGATTTATACCGTCGAACCTGGCGCCGGTCTGCGTAAAATCGCCGAAGATCTCACCCGGATGGGTGTCATCGACCATCCCAATTATTTTGTGTTTTGGGGCCGCTGGCTGGATTACGCCGGCCGGATGCAAACCGGTGAATATGCGCTTGAACCTACGCTAACCCCTGTGCAGCTGATGGAGCGGATGGTGAAGGGCGAAGTCGTACAACATTCCTTGACCGTGGTTGAAGGATGGACCTTCCGTCAGTTATTGCAAGCAGTGTTGAACCAGAAAGGCATTAAGCCCACATTGTCTGGGCTGAGTCCGGCGGAGGTGATGGCCCATCTGGGGAAAGCCGGTGAGCATCCGGAAGGCCGTTTTTTCCCTGATACTTATTTGTTCCCCGGCAATACCACCGATGTTGATTTTCTCAAGCGCGCCATGAAGCTGATGGATGAGCGGCTGGCAAAAGAATGGGGATCACGCGATCCAGGCGTGCCCTACAAATCGCCGTATGAAGCACTGATTATGGCCTCAATCGTGGAACGTGAAACCGGGGTTGGCCATGAGCGTCCGGATATCGCCGGTGTTTTTGTCCGACGTCTAAAGCAGGGTATGCGCTTGCAGACAGATCCCACGGTCATTTATGGCATGGGGGATTTGTTCGACGGGAACTTGCGACGCCAGGATTTACTGACGGATACGCCTTATAATACCTATACCCGCGCCGGATTGCCGCCGACGCCGATTGCGATCCCCAGCGGCGATGCCATTCATGCGGCCTTACATCCCGCCACAAGTACCAGTTTGTATTTTGTGGCCAAAGGCGATGGCAGCCATTATTTTTCCAGTAGCTTGCAGGAACATAATGCGGCGGTACAGCGGTTTGTGTTGAATAAAAAGTGATTAAGATCCAACGCGGAGACGCAAAGGCGCGGAGAAATGCAAAAACTATTATTAACTTGTCCTACCCCTTGCAGGGGGAGGGGTTTGAGGACGAGGTATTTAGTTACCAGGTTAAGTAAAGAAAACTATTTGAATTTTTAACAGGTTTTTCCTCCGCGTCTTTGCGTCTCCGCGTTGGGTTTTTTTAAATGTTTTATCGAAACTAAAGGCCGAAGTTATGTCGCGCAATGCAGGATTTATCACCGTAGAAGGTATCGAAGGGGTAGGTAAGAGCACCAACCTCGAATTTATCCGTAACTTTTTACTCAGTCGTGGTAAAGAAGTGGTGATGACGCGCGAGCCAGGCGGCACGCCGCTGGCCGAAGAGATTCGTGCCTTGTTGCTTGATCACATGCATGACAACATGGCACGTGATACCGAATTGATGCTGATGTTTGCCGCGCGGGCGCAACACATTGCTGAGGTCATTAAACCTGCCTTGAGCAAAGGCAAATGGGTGGTTTGTGATCGCTTTACCGATGCCACCTATGCCTATCAGGGTGGCGGCCGCGGTATTGATCCGAAACGGATTGCGCAGCTTGAAGACTGGGTGCAAGGAAAGTTGCGCCCCGATCTCACAATTTTGCTCGATACCACGCCCGAAATCGGTCTCCAACGCGCCGCCTCAAGGCGTCAAACTGCGGATCGTTTTGAGCGCGAGCAACAAGGGTTTTTCACCCGCGTGCGTCAGTGTTATCTCGACCGCGCGCAAGCGGAACCTAACCGCTTCCGTGTAATTGATGCCAGCGCATCGCTGGATCAAGTCAAACGCAACATCGAAACCGTGCTCACGGAATTTGTTGGCGCATGATAGGGCCTTACCCATGGCAGGATCAGCAATGGCGAGTGTTGCATGAATCCCGTCAGCAGAATCGCTTGCCGCATGGATTGCTGTTTACCGGACCTCGTGGATTGGGCAAGAATCATTTCGCCCAAACCTTTGCCACAGCGTTGTTGTGTGAACTGCCATCAACCGCAGGTCTTGCCTGTGGTGCCTGTCGCAGTTGTCAATTGATTGCTGCGGGCACCCATCCGGATTTGGTACACATTGAACCGGTAGAAGACAAGAAAATCATCGGCGTCGATCAGATCCGCGAGCTGGTGCAGTTCATGACCCTCAAATCACAATATGCCCACCATAAGGTGATTATCATCGATCCGGCGGATGCCATGAACGTCAACGCCGCCAACAGCCTGCTCAAAACCCTGGAAGAACCCAGCGCCGATTCCGTGCTGATACTGGTGACCAGCCGCCCGGCACAGTTACCGGCTACCATCCGCAGCCGTTGCCAGGCGCTTCACTTTGGATGCGCCACACCTGAACAGGCCGAATCCTGGATGCAGCAACACCCAGCCATGCGTGCCAATCCCAAGCTCTGGCTGGCACTCGCCGATGGCGCCCCGTTGCGGGCATTGGTACTGGCCGAACAGGGGGGGGATGACCAACGCAAACAGTGGTTGGCTGACCTGACTCAGCTCGCAACACGCAAGGCAGACCCCATTGCCACGGCCGCCAAGTGGCTTAACATGGATCCGAAAAACAGCTTATACTGGCTTCATCGATGGTTGACTGATGTGGTGCGATTTAAGGCCGTTGCCGAGCCGCCGCATGTCGCCAACCCGGATGTCGTTAAACAATTGAGTGAATTGGCCGACCCATTAACTGTGGCCCAGATATATCGGCTGCTGGATCGGGTAAGAGCGGGGTTGCGGCAACTGGAAGCCAATAATAACCCCCAGTTGGTGCTTGAAGACATTTTGATTCAATGGCTTGATAGTTTTGCAACCCAGTCAAAGGTGGCTTGATGACGGATCAACAAAGCGCGGCGGCTGCAACCAACACGCGACAAGGGATTTTGTCTTTGACCATCAAGGACAAAGGCGCCTTGTATGCGGCCTATATGCCCTTCGTTAAAAATGGCGGTCTGTTTGTTCCTACCAATAAGGAATACAAACTGGGCGAGGAAGTATTCATGCTTCTGCGTTTGATGGAAGAAACTGAAAAGCTCCCGATCGTTGGCAAAGTGATCTGGGTCACGCCCACCGGTGCCGAGGGTAATCGCGTTGCTGGCATTGGCGTTCAATTCGCTGACGATCAAGACGGACAAAATGCCCGCAAAAAAATTGAAAGCACGCTTGGCGGGGCGTTGAAGTCTGACCGTCCGACCCACACGATGTAACGCTTCAAAATCTGGAAGTTAGTTTTCCCATGAATCAAAATTTGGTGGATTCCCATTGTCATTTGGACATGCTCGATTTGAGCGCGCTCGCGCTCGATAGCATTGAACAAGTTATCAAAACTGCTGGCGACAATAGCGTTAGTCATATGTTATGCGTGGCAGTCAATCTTGAAGACTGGCCGGGAATGATGGCGATCGTCGAACGATTTCCGAATGTGTATGCCTCGGTCGGTGTGCATCCCAATGAACGGGAAGGTAAGGATCCCACAGTTGCGGAATTGGTTGAACTGGCGCGCCATCCCAAAGTGGTCGCCATCGGTGAGACGGGGCTTGATTACTATTATCATAAAGACGATACCGAATGGCAACGCGAACGTTTTCGCCGCCATATTGCCGCCGCTAGACAATGCAAGAAACCAATTATTGTTCACAGCCGCGATGCCAAAGAAGATGTAATACGCGTTCTACAGCAAGAAAATGCCGCCGAAGTCGGTGGTGTGATGCACTGTTTCGTCGATGACTGGACTACTGCTGAACAAGCCATCAACATGAATTTTTATATTTCCTTTTCGGGAATTGTCACCTTCCGTACTGCACTCGCACTAAAAGAAGTGGCCAAACAAACCCCATTGGAGTGGATGCTGGTCGAAACCGATTCACCCTACCTGGCACCGGTGCCGCACCGCGGCAAGACCAATCAACCGGCCTATACCCGCAACGTTGCAGAACACATCGCTGAACTACGCGGCCTTCCCCTCGAAAACATCTCCTTTGCGACAACGGCTAATTTTTTTAAGCTGTTCAAAGTACAACAATAAAAGATTTTAAGGTGCTTATGGCATCGCCAATTAAACCATATATTTTTTATGGGTGAAACGCTTATCAGTAGCGGCTAATATGGCATTTAAAGCACATCAAACCCTCAATCAGATGCGGTTGTGTCGCTGTTGAGAGATTAAATGCTGGCCAAATCCACATCAAGACGACCGGCACTAGAGCCTGTTATTTTTCTCGGCTTTATTATCGCGTTTGAATTTTTCATAAAAGTTAAAGGGTATTCCCCCGCCGCGTTGACTGATCTTGCCTGGACAGTCACGGCCCTCGCTACCGGGTTGCGTTGCTGGTACACCGCGAGTCAGCTAACGGAACCCCAGCGCCAAGCATGGCGCTATCTGGGCATGGCCTGCCTTGCATGGTTTGGCGGCATGTTGGTTTGGGATTATCAAGAGCTGGTTCTCGGTGTTGCCACACCATTTCCTTCGCTGTCAGACATTGGATTTCTTGGATTTGCTGTACTGTTTATCCCCGGGCTCATGAAGATGATCCCGGATCTAAAACACTGGTCCATCACCTTGGTCCAGCTGAGTCTCATCGGGATCATGGTTTGTTGCATAGCGATTGCTCATATCATCATATTTTCAAGTCTTCTCACGGCGCAACAACACCCATCCCCTTATCTTGTCGTGGCGCTCGCTTATCCAGTGATCTATATGAGCGTCTTATTATTTGGAATCACCAATCAGTGGCGGATTGTTCAGCAACGGCGAGCGTATTTATTACTATTGATTGGCTTTTCAATTCACGCCATCACCAATTCTTTTTATGCCTACAGCCTCTTGGGCAATACCTATCAGGTTGGCAACGCCATAGATGCGCTCTGGTTAATCGGCTTCTTTTTTATTTATGAAGCCGCTCGCCAAAGTATTCCCTCAGCCAGTCAGCAGCTGGTTTCGAAGACTAACCATAATGGCCAGCCAACATGTGAAATGATGATAGCGCCTGCGGGGGCTCTGTTAATTGCATTGATCGCCTACCAATTTCAGAATCAACTCAAGACCGAAACTTTCGAATACGGGTTGCCATTTGCATTATTTCTTGTCGGATTTATCGCGATCCGTGAAAGAGCCATGCTAAAAATCGAGCAAAGTGCACGAAAGGTAGTGACTGAAAATCAATCTAAATTATCGACGCTTGTCGAGACTATCCCTTATGGTGTTCAGGAGAATGATCTGAATGGACGCATCACCTTCAGCAACCGAGTTCACCATGAAATACTCGGATATCCCGAAGGAGATCTTATTGGCAGATATATTTGGGATATGCAACCTGATGAATCTGAAAAGACACGACTGCGTGACTATCTGAAATATATTATCGAAGTTAAGCCTATACCCACCCCATATATCACTACCAGTCGGCGGGCCGACAATGGCGCTATTGTTTCTGTCAAAGTGGATTGGGCATATAAATATGATTCGAGCAATCGTCTGACTGGCTTTATCTCTGTTATTAGTGATATCACCTCTCAGCAACAAAACCAAGAAAAGCTGAGGCAAGCGGCTGCGGTATTTGAGAATACCGATGAAGCCGTGATGATCACCAATGCTGAAGGTGAGATAACCTCTGTGAATAGGGCTTTTAGCGCCATTACTGGTTATGCGGAAGAGGAGGTAATCGGAAAAAATCCCCGATTATTGCGCTCACATCGCCATGATGAAAATTTTTATAACAAGATGTGGGAAGAGATCAAGAGACTTGGCATCTGGCGTGGCGAGATTTGGAACCGGCGTAAGAATGGTGAAGTATTTCCGGTCTGGCAGACGGTCAGCGCAATTCATGATAATGGGTCTGTTACCCATTATGTCTCTGTGTTTTCGGATATCTCGGCCATAAAGGATTCCGAGGAAAAGCTCAATTTCCTTGCCTATCATGATCCCCTTACTGAATTACCCAACCGCTTGCTCATGCAAGACCGGCTCAAGCAAGCGATAGAACGTGCGGATAGGGAAAAGCAACAAATCGCGGTTATGTTAATCGACCTGGATCACTTTAAAAATGTTAACGATAGTCTCGGTCATCTCAAAGGTGACGAGTTATTGCAGACTGTGGCCGCACGTCTCAAGGAACAAGTTCGCAAGGAAGATACCGTGGCCCGACTGGGGGGGGATGAGTTTGTTGTGATTCTGGAAGACGTTCATGGGGCCGAGGATGCAGCCAGATTGGCGACAAAATTCAAGCAGATATTTGAGGGGCCGACACTGATTGGCAACCATCAGCTACATGTCACTCTTAGTATAGGGATAGCACTTTACCCTAAGGATGGCGCTGATGTGTCCAGGCTGATAAAGCATGCTGATACCGCCCTTTATCGAAGCAAGGTCACTGGCCGCAATAATTTTCATTTTTATACTGAGGACCTTACCGCCGCGGCCTTGAAACGGTTAACACTTGAATCTGAACTACGGCAAGCGATCATCAACCATGAATTTATCCTTCACTATCAGCCATTGATAAATCTATCCACCAGGCACATAACGGGGGTTGAGGCGCTAATACGTTGGCAACACCCGCAGCGAGGAACCCTGTTGCCAGAAGAATTCCTGTCAGTCGCCGAAGAAACACGGCTGATAAATACCATGGGCGAGCGGGCTTTACATGAGGCCTGCCGCCAATTTCAGCAGTGGCTTGGACAAGGCTATTCGTTGCAGCGGCTTGCAGTCAACATTGCACATGCTCAATTGCATCAAGATAACTTGGTTGATATTTTAAAAAATAGCTTGAGTAATTCAGGATTACCCGCTCACTACCTGGAACTCGAAATTAGTGAAAACTTCATGATGGAGCAGGGCGATAAAACACCTGCCCGCCTCGAATCCTTGAAAGCGCTTGGCGTATCCTTGGCGATTGATGATTTTGGTACCGGCCGCTCATCGCTCAGCTATCTTAAACGCCTGCCGCTCGACCGTCTGAAAATCGACCGCTCATTTATCAGCGATATTCCCGGAGATACGCATGATGAAGTAATCTGTAGATCTATCATAGGTCTTGCACACAACCTTGGTCTTTCAGTAATTGCAGAAGGTGTTGAAACGTCTGAGCAGGAGAAATTTATTATCGCCCTGGGATGCACAGAGGTCCAGGGCTTTTTCTATAGTAAACCTGTGATTGCAAGTGAGCTTGAGTGCCAGCTGCAGATACGGCACTAGCTAGACGGGGTGTTGGCTAAATAATCGTCCACTGCATTCAACGCTTTTTCAAGGTGTGATCGCGGTGTGTAGAAGTGCGGCGAGAAGCGTATGCCGCCGCCGCGTGGGATGCAGATAATGTTTTGGCTGATCAGGTATTGGTGTAAAGCACTGACCTCAGCATGTCGCGGCCGGAAGGTGATGATGCCTGCATAGCGGCCAGGGGTTGGATCGGTAAGCAGTTCCAGGTGTGGATTCGCCTGAATCCGCTCGATAAGATAGGCGCTATTGTCCAAAACGGCCTTTTGAATATGATCCATCCCCACCTGCAACAATAACGCGGTGGCCGCTTCCAGGGCATGAATCCCGAGGCGATTCGGGCTGCCGGGTTCAAAGCGGCGTGCGCTGTCTGTGACCTGGCAAGATTTAACATCATAATTGCCCAGCGGATCGACCATGTGCCAGCCGTATTGATACAGCTGTAATTGAGCTCTTAATTCAGGGCGGCAGTAAAAAATGCCCAGGCCTTCTGGACCCAATAACCATTTTTGGCTATCCGCAGCGACAAAATCGGCATTGATCGCCATCACATCCAGTGGCAGGGCCCCCAGGCTTTGAATGACATCGATGCAAAAATAAATGCCACGTTCGCGGCAATGCTGGCCCAAGCGTTCCAGATCCATTCGCAAGCCAGTGGCATATTGCACGGAGCTGATGGTGAGCAGCCGCGTGCGGTTATCCATGGCGGCAAAGAGTGCGTCTTCCGGCGTTGCTGAAGACGATAATCGCACTTGTCGTAGCTCCACCCCAAAGCGTTGCAGGGATTCCCAAACGATACGATTCGCCGGAAATTCTTCGTCACTGGTAACAATATTGTCGCCACTTTGCCAGTGCAGTCCGTAGGCTACGAGTGACAAAGCCTCAGAGGTATTTTTGACCAGGGCGATATCGTCGGCCGAACCGGCATTGATCAGGCGAGCGAGCTGTTGTTTCAGGTTGCGCTCGGTTTTTACCCAGGTGGGGTAGTGTTGGGATCCGACGGTGGCGAGTTCATCGGCCAGGCGTTCGACGGCGTCGGCAACACTCCGCGGCCAGGGTGCCACGGCCGCATGGTTTAGATAGATGAGGTGGTCGAGATGTTCGAATTCGTGCTCAATGGACGCCATGCATGGTCCTTAGATTATGGGTATAATTAATCTTACAAATGCAACATATCTCATTGATGCGAAAACAAAAATAATGACATCAATCCCCGCTCTCCTGATCATTCCAAATTTATGTTTTAATTGCAACAACTAAGGAGTTAACGAAAGCCCCATGTCCATCAGCTCATTGATCCTGTTTTGCCTCGGCGCCGCTGCGGGGGGGCTAGTTGCCTCACTCTGGTGGCGTAGCCGCAGCCATCAACAGAATGCCCGTTTGGCCGAAGAAAGGGGCGCCACCGATGCCCGTAGTGCTTCCCAACGTCAGGAGTTGGAGCGCTTGCGCCAGGAACATCAAAGTCTCAAAGAGACCTTGGACCAGGCCCAGCAACAGGTCAACCAGTCCCATGCCAGCATCGCCCGCCTGGAAACCCAGCTGCAGGAAGAACGGCGTCACGGCGAGGAAAAACTGCGGCTGCTCAACGACGCCAAGGTGCAGCTCAGCCTGGAATTTCAAAACCTCGCCAATAAAATTCTGGAAGAGAAGTCGCAGAAATTCACCGAACAGAACAAAACCAATATTGAGCAAGTCCTCAATCCTTTGCGGGAACAATTAGGCGACTTTCGGCGCAAGGTCGAAGACGTCTACGAAAAAGAATCCAAGGATCGCATGTCGCTGTTCCATGAGATTGGCAGTCTCAAGGCGCTTAACCAGCGCATCAGCGAAGATGCCATCAATCTTACCAATGCCCTCAAAGGCGGCACTAAAACTCAAGGTAACTGGGGCGAAGTGATTCTGGAACGGGTATTGGAAGAATCCGGCCTGCGTAACGGTCATGAATACGAAACCCAAGGCAGTTTTACCACCGAAGAGGGTCAGCGCTTCCGGCCGGATGTCATTGTGCATCTGCCGGATAAAAAGGACATCGTCATCGACTCCAAGGTTTCGCTCACTGCCTATGAGCGCTATTGCAGCAGCGATAACGAAGTGGAGCGTCAATCGGCGTTAAAAGAACACATTACCTCCATGCGCAATCATATTCGTGGCCTGAGTGGTAAACGCTATGAAGACCTGCCTGGTCTGAAGTCCCTGGATTTCATCTTCATGTTTATGCCCATCGAGGCCGCATTTATTGTCGCTGTTGAAACCGACCGCGAACTCTTTCGTGAAGCCTTCGACCAGAATATCATCATCGTCAGTCCCAGCACCTTGCTCGCCAGCTTGAAAACGGTACACAACATCTGGCGCTATGAACGGCAAAACCTAAATGCCCTGGAAATCGCCGACCGTGCCGGTGCGCTGTACGATCAATTTGTCGCCTTTGAAGAATCATTGGCGGACATCGGCGACAAACTCGGCAAGGCGCAAACCGCCTATGAAACCACACACAAGCGCCTGATCAGCGGCAAAGGCAACCTCGTCAATCGCGCTGAACAGCTCAAGAAGCTCGGCGCCAAGACCAAAAAATCGCTGAACGCCAAGCGCATCGCCGATGCCGCAGCATCAGACGAAAGCCTGTTGGAACTTGATAGCAATATTGAATCCATGGAAACGGAAGACTAATGGACTGGCACGTCTACATCCTGCGCTGCGCTGACGATACGCTTTATACCGGCATCGCCACTGATGTCAGCGCCCGATTACAGAAACACAACACTGGCAAGGGTGCCAAATACACACGCGCCCGATTGCCGGTGGCGTTGGTTTATAAAGAGCACATCGGCGATCATGGTGCCGCCTTGCAGCGTGAATGTGCAATCAAGCGGTTGCGGGCCGATGAAAAACGGCGTTTGATCGCCACTAATCAATAATAGGATCAAGCCAGATGTGCGGTATTGCCGGTGAATTGAGATTCGACGGAGCGACGCCCGACCTGGCGGTCATCGAGCGCATGAAGGTACAACTTGCACGTCGTGGTCCGGATGGCGAGGGCAGTTACTGCGATGGACCGGTAGTTCTTGGGCACCGCCGCTTATCTATCATTGACCTTTCCAACCGCGCCCATCAACCGATGGTTGATGAGATGCTAGGTCTGGCGTTGGTATTCAATGGCACTATTTATAACTATCCGGAGCTGCGCTCCAAGCTGCAATCGCTGGGCCATCACTTTATTAGCACTGGGGATACAGAAGTTATCCTGCGTGCGTATGCTGAATGGGGTGAACAGTGTGTTGAAAAGCTGCATGGCATGTTTGCCTTTGCACTTTGGGATCGCCGCAAGCAATGTTTATTTTGTGCTCGTGACCGTCTCGGCATTAAACCATTTTATTTTTCGCACACCGGAAAACATTTTCGCTTTGCCTCCAACAGCCAGGCCTTGCTCGCGGCGGGTGACGTAGATACTTCTATTGACCCTGTGGCGTTACATCATCAGTTTGCGCTACATGCGGTGGTACCCGCACCGCGCACCATTCTAAACGGTGTTCGCAAGCTGGCGCCGGGAACGACGCTTACCATTGATGTGAAGGGGAACAAGACAACACGGCAATATTGGCATCTGCGCGCGCAGCGTCCAGCTCAACCAAAAACAGAACTCGAATGGCAGGAGGCAATTCATGATGCTTTGGCCAAAGCAGTCAAGAAACGTCTCACCATTTCGGATGTTCCTGTTGGTGTATTACTTTCAGGTGGGTTGGATTCGAGCTTGCTGGTGGCGTTGCTGGCAGAGCAGGGCATGAAAGACCTGATTACTTTCTCGATTGGTTTTGAAGATCAGCCGGAAGAGAAGGGCAGCGAGTTTGAACACTCCGATGCCGTGGCTCAACACTTTAATACCCAACATCATCAATATCGCATTGCCAATGACGAGGTGCTGCGTCGCTTACCGGAAGCCATTATTAACATGGCGGAACCGATGGTCGGCCAGGATGCAGTTGCCTTTTATCTGCTTGCGGAATGCGTTTCAAAATCGGTGAAGGTGGTATTGAGCGGCCAAGGCGCGGATGAGGTGTTTGGCGGTTATTTTTGGTATAACCCTATGGCGGCAGACACTCAAGGCACTGCCGTGGATCGTTTCCGACGCCATTATTTCGATCGTGATCATGATGAATTTCTGGAAACGGTCACTGCTGCTTATCATGGTGCGGATTACACCGCGCAAACCGTCACTGCGCGCCTTGCCGAAGCTGAGGGCGATACTTTTATCGACCAAGTATTGCGTATGGACGTTACCATGCTCATTACCGATGATCCGGTTAAACGCGTTGACAACATGACCATGGCTTGGGGTCTGGAGGCGCGTGTACCGTTCCTGGATCATGAATTGGTGGAACTGGCCGCGCAAATGCCGCCGGAACTCAAACTTGCCTCCGGCGGTAAACACATCCTCAAAAAAATTGCCCGTGGCCGTTTACCGGATAGCGTCATCGATCGCCCCAAGGGCTACTTTCCCATGCCAGCGCTGAAATATGTGCGTGGCGATTTTCTCGAATTGATGCGTTCAACACTTGACTCACGCGCCTGCCGCGAACGCGGCCTGTTTAACCGTGTGTATATCGAAAAATTGCTTGCCGCCCCGGAACGATATCTCACCCGCATCCAGGGCAACAAACTCTGGCATCTGGCGTTGCTGGAACTATGGTTACAACAGAATGTGGATGGCATCCGATACAAATAATGGGGTGTATTTGCTACGATTTTATTTAATAATATTTAGGGAGCCTCTGATTGCAATGCCACAGATGCTGCTTTAGTGAGCTAATCAGAGGTTCCTTAGATTATTCACAAAGGAAAACAATCATGAGCATGATTAATGAATTCAAAGCATTCGCCATGCGTGGGAATGTTGTTGATATGGCTGTCGGTATCATCATCGGTGGTGCATTTGGTAAGATTGTCAGTTCGTTGGTCAGTGATGTCATCATGCCACCGATTGGCGTACTTCTGGGAAATGTCGACTTTTCCAATCTGGTGATCACCCTTAAAGAAAAAACCATGGAGACGGATGCAGTCACCATTAAATATGGCGCGTTTATCAACAATATCTTGGATTTCGTAATCGTGGTGTTCGCAATTTTTATGGTCATCAAGCAAATGAACCGCCTAAAAAATAAAGAAGAGGCAGTACCTGCCGCCCCGACTACAAAAGAATGCCCGAAATGTTATTCGGCAATCCCGGTCAGGGCGACACGGTGCCCCCATTGCACTTCTGATGTCTAGAAAAGCGTTTATTTCTTTAGAGCCTATCTCAAAATTTAATTTATGAGTAATTGGGCTGCATTGACGACTATGGCAATTGATTATTTCCCGATTCGATGCAGGCTATTAATCGGTTTAAAGCCGATATTTTAATGTTGATAATTGTCATGCAGTTTTTATTTGTCTGGTAATCATAGGTGACTTTTCCATTAGCCAGGAAATTGTCAGTCCTTCGGCAAACGCCATAATTCCTTGCAGTAGAAGTTCATAGGCGATGAGATAAAGCGGCTCGTGATATTGATTAAAAGGCGTGAAAAATTCGAAATAGGTGTATTGAAAAATAAATATGCCAGCGGCCAGAGATAGCCCTTTACCAAACCATGTGTTACCTGGGAAAAGTGCAGAGAAACGCTTGTAGACCAATACATGGAGAAGAGAGAACAGAGAAAACCCAACAATCATTGGCCATGAGGGCATTTGTGCTAGCCTTGGCAGGGGTTCCCATAACGTCCAGACATTGATAAGTTTCTGGCTTTGGCCGAATTCAGGCGTAAGAATAATACGCGTGGTTAACGGATTCATCCATACCATGGCCATGACTGACTGCATCACGATACTTGCCGCAATGGTAGGGAGTAGAATCATAGTGATTTTACATTTCATCGTCGACTCCTTCATTTTTGATTTTTCGGGACCGTGTTGTGCCAGACGGGCATTTGATCTATTGTCTGATACCAGTTTTGGATATTCGAATAAGATTCCCATGGCAATTTCGCCAGCGTGGCATAACAAAACGATGCAGCGAGCGTAAAATCGGCAATTGTTAAATTATCGCCTACCATATAACGGCGCCCTTGAAGGTGGCGATCCAGCATCGGCGTATAAATTTGGAACTGTTGAGTGGCATATTCAACATGAGCAGGATCAGGAGACTGGCCAAAATAATTCGGTTTAAGAAAATTTTCCCGGAACAATGAATTGGCATTGCCTTGCAGGTTCGCCTGTTCCCAGAATTGCCAGCGGGTGATGTCAGCGCGGAGTTTGGCATCGTTAGGAAACAAGTCCGTTTCCGGTTGCACACAACAAAGATATTGCATGATGGCATTGGACTCCCATAGCACGAAGTCGCCATCGACAAGGGTGGGGGTATAGCCATTGGGATTGAGCGACCGATATGCAGGGGTATCAGTATCGCCGGTTCTGATATCCAGCACCTGAGTTTGGTATTTCAAGCCGAGTTGGGATGCTACCGCCTGAACCTTGCGGCAGTTAGGCGCACCCGGAATCAGATAAATTTTCATTGCGGAATCTCCCTGGGGGGCATTACTTGCAAAAAGCAAGCTAATCATAGGCGGTGTACTTTCAATTTACAAGTAGTTATAAAAAGTCCTATAGTCAGATCATGAATACGAAGCAAAAAACTCAAGCTAATCGCCGCTCACCATGTCCAATTAGCTTTTCGCTGGATATATTTGGTGACAAGTGGACCTTGCTGGTCATCCGTGACCTGATGTTCTTCGGCAAGCGCTATTACGGCGAGCTGCTTGCGTCACCCGAAGGGGTTGCCACCAATATTTTGGCTGAGCGTCTGACACGGCTGGAAGCTGCTGGGATCATCGACAAAACCATCGATCCGGAACATCGTTCTCGCAAGATTTACACGCTAACCGAAAAGGGGATGGATCTGGTGCCGTTGGTGTTGGAAATGGTGGCTTGGGGGGCTAAGTACGATTCGGATACCGGGGCACCGCAGGAGATTATCCGGCGGATGAAGACAGACCGGCAGGGATTGATCAATGATATTCGTTTAAAACACGGTGTTAGATGAGGTCGAAGGCATTAGCATTGAACGAAAAGTGTATCTGATGTGCTGTGTGCCAGCGGTACTGTAGCGGCGAACTTGTATCCATGCAGATGAAGAAAACGTTCATATTCTCTACTGAGTGCTGATATCGACTGTTTGATGTTTACTCTTCACAGCTATAACCGAGGAGGGAAAGCCCTTCGGTCAAGTAGTCTGCGATTAAGGGCCTGGCCATGAGGTATTCTGCGGTCCGAGGCGTCCAACGCTCTTTGGCGTCGGAGAAGGCATCGTCCCATTGATCCACGCTGTAATCGCCCCGTCCCAGCCACATTAAAGCAACCAGAGCGAACTGCTGATCGGGTTCCAAGTCATCAATAGCGTCACTGAATTCTTGGTAGGTGAGATCATCTGCATGATTTGCTAAGACTTGGCGTGCCCAATCCTCACTTGGGCTGAGCGGTTCATCGGGAATGACGACTTCTTCTTTGGCGTGAAACCCCTTGGCCTTGTTGATAAGGAAACAGACCGTTTCCGGATTAAGTTCTAACATATTGCCTCCATTGCATAAGCAAAGACCGAGTATTTGATGGTTACATTTAATCACTATAGTTCAACCCACACACATTAACCAAGAACGGATGCGAGCCGGTGGTTGCCCCGTCTGTTTCAAGCGTTAACACAACAACTTGAGGTTTTCAGCGTCTATAATTAATTCATGTCCGAAATTACCTCGACTATTCGTGTTGAATGCTACGCCGGCTATCGTGGAGAGGAGACCCCACGCCGCTTTTTTCTTGGAGAGCGGGAGATCGAGGTGGTGGAAGTCGTAGATCGCTGGCTTGACCCCGGGCATCGCTATTTCAAGGTGCGAGGTAATGACAGTGGCGTGTATATCTTGCGCCAAGATATATCCAAGGATTATTGGGATATGACTCTTTTTGACAGTGGTTCTCGCGAAGAGACCCGGTTGTCTTCGACGTGATCCATTTGCCATGACCTCATACCGGTCCTTGGTTGGTGTTGAGCATAATGGATGAGAATGCATGTGTGGAATTTCTGCAATGGGCGTTACCAGAGTTACACATGCGCTGGACTGGGTTTCGCAAAGTCCACAACCAGGTGTGTAAGCGCATCAACCGGCGGCTACAGACCCTGCAGTTACGGGACATTACCGCATATCAAGAGTATTTGCAGTGTCAGCGTGAAGAATGGGCGGTCCTGGATGGGTTGTGCCGCATCACCATCTCTCGATTTTTTCGCGACCGGCTCGTATTTTCTACTTTGCAACGGATCATCTTGCCGGAATTGGTGCAACAAATGCAGCGGCGAGGCGAAACGGTACTGCGCCTATGGAGCGTAGGTTGCGCTGCGGGGGAAGAACCCTACAGCCTGAATATTCTCTGGGAACTCGACGAAAAGCAGCGCGTGGCGCATGCACAGGCAAAGATAGAAATTATCGCAACGGACAGCGATCAGCAGATGCTCGATCGTGCCGCTGAGGCTTGTTACTCCTACGGCAGTATCAAAAATATTCCCGAGGATTGGCGTCAGCGTGCCTTTAACGAAGACGATGGCGAATTTTGTCTGCGGCCACCGTTTAGGCAAGGGACGCATTTTATGTGCCAAGATATACGGCTTGAAACCCCAGAGGATGTTTTTGATCTTATCTTGTGCCGTAATTTGGTGTTCACCTACTTCGAAGATCGCTTACAAAGACAAGTACTGTCGCGCCTGGAACAGGCGCTGCGACCAAAAGGATGGTTGGTAATCGGCATTCACGAAACTCTCCCACAAGACTATGATGGTTTTGAGGCATGGTCGCGCCGGCTCGGCATTTATCAACGAAGGTCTTGATAGGCTAAACGATTGCTATACTTAATCATGCGGTCAATCATGCGCGAGTGATGCCATTCTCGCGAACTCGAGAATTCAGTAGTCTACGAACATTAATAAGCGCTGGATTCCGATTCTCCACTATGCTTCGCCCACAATGATGAATTATTCAGTGGCTCCATGAGGGATAAACATGGCAATTCTTGGTATGAGCTTGGGTATATTCAATTCGGCGGCAGCGGACCAGTAATGATGCTCCAGTTCTTAGCTGATTCTCTTCTTGTCATACATGCATTATTTATAGCATTCGTGATCCTTGGTTTGGTTCTTATCGTGACCGGGATGTTAAGACAGTGGCGCTGGATTAAGAACCTGTGGTTTAGAGTCATCCACCTGCTGGCGATCGGATTTGTCGTCGCGGAGTCATGGTTTGGCAGGATATGTCCCCTCACTGAATGGGAGAATCGCTTAAGAGAAGCCGCCGGTGGTGTTGGATATTCGGATTCATTTATCGAATATTGGCTGCATGAAATCGTTTTTTATGACTTGCCCCCGTGGCTCTTTACTATGGCATACACAATCTTTGGAATATTGGTGTTGCTTGCATGGATACTTGTGCCGCCGAGATTCTCACGGCGGTGAAAAGGTACGCAGAGTGATGATAGAGATCGATTGCTCCCATGGCGAAGGAGGTGGGCAACTGGTGCGCACGGCGGTTGCGGCGGCAGCGCTGATGCAGACGCCGGTACACCTCAGTGGTATACGTGCGCGGCGTGCAAATCCGGGGCTTGCCGCCCAGCACCTGACGGCGGTGCGTGCCGTGGCCGATCTGTGCGGCGCGAATGTCGCTGATATCGCCTTGGGCGCGACTGAATTCGATTTTTATCCCGGTGCCTTGCGCGCGGGACGTTATCACTGGGACGTAGGCACCGCCGGCAGCATTACGCTGGTGTTGCAAGCCGCATTGCCTTTGGCGATTCTCTGTGGAGGGGCAGTACATATTCGAATCACTGGCGGTACGGATGTGCGCGCCGCGCCGCCGCTGGATTATTTTCTCCATGTATTTTTGCCGTTGCTCGCGCGCATGGGCGCGAATATCAGGGCCAGTGTGCTACGTCGCGGCTACTATCCTCGCGGTGGCGGTATCGTGGAACTCGAAGTAATGTCTGCGAAGATGCTGCATCCCTTGCATCTCGAGACGCCTGGTGCGCTGCAAGCATTGACGGCTTATGCGCATGTCGCCAATTTGCCTCAGCACATCGTTGATCGAATGTGCGCAACGACGGAAAGGTATTTGAATAGGGCGTCTGTGCAGATAAATGCGCAAATACTGGGACGGGAACAGGCCATCGGCCAAGGCGGTGCGCTGACGCTCGTGGCGTGCACCGAGTACACCCGGCTGGGAGCTGGGGTCACCGCGGAGCGAGGAGTTCCCGCCGAGCAGTTGGGAGTGCAGGCGGCACAGGCCTTGCGTTCGGAACTGGATGCCGGCGCAACGCTGGATGTTCACGCCGCAGATCAGTTGTTGCTCTATATGGCGTTAGCTTCCGGCATGTCGACGTTTCGCGTGCGCGAATTGAGTTCGCACGCCCGCACGACGCTGTGGTTGCTGGAGCGACTGTTTCCTTTGTATTGTCGTGTGACGCAGCAGGGGACGCTTATGGATGTGGAATTGCAGTGCAGATGAACACGGAAGATCAGGCCAAGGCGCTGCTTGATATCGTCGGGGCGCTCGCCACCGAGTTGCGTCCCGCCATGCGGGTGGCAGTGACCCTCGACAGCACGCTGGATCGAGATCTTGGCTTCGATAGCCTGGTACGGGTCGAACTATTGCTGCGCTGTGAACGTTTCTTCGATGTGAGTCTGCCGGAGCAGACACTGGCTACAGTGGAGACGCCGCGCGATCTGCTGCGCGCGGTACTGGCCGCTGGCGCAGCACGGCGACCAGTTACGGCAGCGGAAATCAGTGAGATTGCCGTCGAGAAGGTGACGGCTACGCCCGATCGTGCCGCTACACTTTTAGAAATGTTGGATTGGCATGTGGCCTCCCATGGTGAGCGCACGCACATTGTCCTCGTCAAAGACGCAGGCGAAGAGGTGATTAGTTACCGGAACTTGCGCCAAGAGGCAACGGCGATCGCGGCGGGCCTGCAAGGTCATGATGTGCAGCCCGGCCAGCGCGTGGCGATTATGCTGCCGACCGGCCGTGAATATTTTTACAGTTTCTACGGTGTGTTGCTGACTGGCGCCATCCCTGTGCCTATCTATCCGCCCGCCCGCGTGTCGCAAATCGAGGACCATTTGCGCCGCCATGCAGGCATCCTCAACAATGCCGCGGCGATTCTTCTGATCACCATGCCTGAAGCGAGGCGGCTGGCACAGCTGCTCAAATCCCACGTGGCAAGTCTACGCACCGTGGCAACGGCTGAGGAACTCTTAACTTCGGGGAGAACTTTCACCCAGGTTGCCAACAAGGCCGAAGACATCGCGCTGTTGCAGTACACCTCCGGCAGCACCGGTAATCCCAAGGGCGTGGTGCTGACGCATACCAATCTGCTCGCCAACATCCGGGCGATGGGGCAAGCGGTACACGCGGATGCCTCGGACATATTCGTGAGCTGGCTGCCGCTCTATCACGACATGGGACTGATCGGCGCTTGGTTGGGTAGTCTGTACCACGCCATTCCTCTTGTCGTCATGTCGCCGCTTACCTTTCTGGCTCGTCCCGAACGCTGGCTATGGACTATCCATCGCCACCGCGGCACTCTGTCGGCGGCACCCAACTTCGCCTATGAGTTATGTCTGCGCAAGATCGACGATCGTGACATCGAAGGTTTGGATCTGAGCTGCTGGCGCATGGCCTTCAATGGCGCCGAACCGGTCAGCCCCGACACCATTCACAATTTTCAGCAGCGCTTCGGCCGCTATGGTCTGCACATGGAGACTATAGCACCGGTGTATGGCCTCGCCGAATCGGCGGTGGGTTTGGCTTTTCCCCCTCCTGGCCGTGGCCCGATCATCGATCGTATTCAGCGCGAGCCGTTCATGTGCAACGGTCTAGCCCTTCCCGCCGCCGATGATGAATCGGATGCCCTGCATTTTGTGGCCTGTGGTCAACCGCTGCCCGGTCATCCGATCCGCATTGTCGATACCGCAGGCCATGAAGTGGGCGATCGCGTAGAAGGACGACTGGAATTCCAAGGTCCTTCTGTCACCTCCGGCTATTTTCGCAATCCGGAACAGACCCGCCGCTTGTTTCACGATGGATGGCTAGATTCCGGCGATTTGGCCTACACCGTCGCCGGGGACATCTACCTCACGAGTCGCGCCAAGGACATCATCATCCGCGCCGGGCGCAATATCTATCCCTATGAACTGGAAGAGGCAGTGGGCAATATCGCAGGCATCCGCAAGGGCTGCGTCGCGGTATTCGGCAATCCCGATCCCGCCACCGGTACCGAGCGCCTGGTGGTACTGGCCGAGACGCGCGAAAGTGAGGCGGTGACGTTGAACAAGCTGCGCGAACAGATAAACGCCTTGGCGATGAACCTGCTCGGCGAGCCGCCGGATGACGTGGTGCTGGCCCCGCCTCATACGGTGCTCAAGACCTCCAGCGGCAAAATCCGCCGCGCCGCCAGTCGCGAATTCTATGAAAAAGGCGTGATCGGCGGATCGCCCCGCGCGGTGTGGCGGCAATTTGTGCGCCTGACCTGGGCGGGGACGGTGCTCCAAGTGCGGCGTTCGCTGCACATGACAACCGATGCCCTCTATGCTGCGTACGCCTGGGTGTTGTTCTGGGTATTGGCGCCACTCACCTGGCTGACGGCATCATTGCTGCCGCGCCCCGTGTGGAGCTGGTCCCTGAGCGGTGTCATGGCGCGGCTGTTTGTGCGCCTGTCAGGCACACCGTTTCTGGTGCGCGGGGTGGAAAATTTGCCAACCGGCGCGTGTGTATTGGTGGCCAATCATGCCAGTTATCTGGACGGCATACTCGTGGTCGCCGCGCTGTCGCGGCAGTTCAGTTTTGTCGCCAAACGCGAGCTGCAGAAGCAATTCATTCCCCGCGTCTACCTTGAGTCCATCGGCACCGAATTCGTGGAGCGCTTTGAGTTCGAACAGAGCGTGGAAGATGTGCAACGGCTGCAAAAGATACTACGTGCCGGCCAATCGCTGATTTTCTTTGCAGAAGGTACCTTCGACCGCGCGCCGGGACTGCTGCCGTTCCGCATGGGCGCATTTGCCATCGCGGCACAGGCAGGTATAGCGATAGTGCCCATGACCATCCGGGGTACGCGTACCATTCTACGTAGCGACCAATGGTTCCCACGTCGCGGCGCGATCAGCATTACCATCGGCGAACCGATCTTACCTGAAGGAACAGATTGGTCTGCCGTCCTCACGTTACGCAATGCCGCCCGCGCGGAAATTCTGCGCCACTGCGGGGAGCCAGACTTAGCAGGATGATGGGAAAGGTTGTCGCGACATTCGCTTGCCGAAATATCCTGTACACGCCATTCATCATGAAGCGCCCCGAAAAGGGTCGGCTCATCTCGATCCAGATACCGCAATGAATCCGTACATGCTAGAGGCAGCGTTGCGCGCCGCCGGCGTAGCGTACGCATTGGTTAGCCATGGCTTAGAACGAGTCGCTATCGCCGATTTTGATGTACATTACGGTAACGGCACCGAAGATATTTTTAAAGCTGATCCGCGAGTAATGTTGTGTTTGACCTTTCAACACCCATTTTATTCCCATTGCGGCGCGAATGGCGGCAATCCATATAAATTATAAATTCCATTTTTACCCTTTCTTCCATTTTTATTGCAACAAGTTTACTGGAGCGAAAAGAGAATATCTGCATAAATTTTTGCTCGTGACTGAATTAAGCGCTGGCCTCCATTACCGATGGTTGTAATCGTAGTGTTCGCATAAATGGAAACACGCAACGATGGTTGCAAAGGATATATGAACACCTATCAAGTCAGATTCTGACCTATATTAAGATGAAAACAAAGACCATTCTGGCAACGTGTAAAACAAAAATATTTTAGAAAAAATTCACTAGTTATTATTAATAATATGGTTTTATTGTTGACGACATTAATTGACTTGCATTCGTAATCAACGTGGGGCAGAGTGGAGATATAGTTGCAACATGTTTTTCTAGTCTATAATCAAAACAAATAATCAATACAATAATAACAATAAGGGGAGGCAATGAAACAAATATTGTTGGTATTCGGGACGCGTCCAGAAACTATTAAGCTTGCATCATTAATCCGCACCCTTAATAAACGTCCGAATTTTGACGTGAAGATTTGTGTGACAGGCCAGCATCGTGAAATGCTGGATCACGCACTAGCCTTGTTTGGGATAACCCCTGATTACGATCTTGATTTAATGCGAATCGATCAGGATTTAACTTCAATTACCACGGGCGTATTGAATGGCCTGAATAAAGTGCTTGACCAGATATCGCCAGACATTATGTTAGTCCACGGCGATACAACAACTGCAATGGCGGCGAGTTTGGCCGCATTCTACCGACAAATTCCCATAGCCCATGTAGAGGCGGGGTTGCGCACCTGGAATATAAAATCTCCCTGGCCCGAAGAGGCTAACAGGCGGATAGTCTCAACACTTGCAACTTTGCATTTTGCTCCGACCAAACAAGCTTGGCAGAACCTGGTTCAAGAGGGGATTAGACATGACAGAATCATCATAACCGGTAACACGGTGATTGATACCCTATTGATGATGACTCAGGAAATTGGGCTGGATAAATCATTGCAGATTCAACTATTGGCGCAATTTTCCTTCCTGGATCCTGATAAAAGACTAATTCTTGTCACTGGCCATCGTCGCGAAAACTTTGGCGATAAATTCAAAAGTTTCTGTAATGCGCTGCGAATGCTATCCGAGCGACACCCGGAAATACAAATTGTCTATCCTGTGCATCTTAATCCACAGGTCAAGAGACCTGTGCACGCCAACCTTGAAAATCTACCCAATGTTTATTTATTGGATCCCTTGGATTATCGTCCATTTATTTATCTTATGTCGCGTGCATATCTGATCATTACAGATTCCGGTGGCATCCAGGAAGAAGCTCCCTCGCTTGGTAAACCAGTATTAGTTGTCCGGGATGCTACCGAACGGCCGGAGGCTATTGAGGCGGGGACGGCGAAGCTGGTGGGAACCGAGCGCGATTTCATTGTGGCAGCGGTAGAGGAATTACTTAATGACCCAAGCGAATATTCACGCATGGCTCGTGCACATAACCCGTTTGGCGATGGAAAGGCGAGTGTGCGGATCGTCGACGTATTAATGACCGAGTTGCAGGATAAGGTTGTAGTATTTTCTCGTACGAGCAATGCTCTTGAGCAAGCCGAGAGGGTCACCGAGGACTAAACAACAACTGTTAAAACCAACACTTCATAAGTGAGGCGAACTATGAGAATAGATTTTTTGAAATCGCTACGGCTGGTCTTGAACACTTTATTTGTTCTGATTGCAATTCAGCTGAACACCGTTACAGCTATGGCTGGAGGCGTTGAAGGGTTGGCGATGCTGCTGCCGGATGATGTTGTGTCTAGTGACCCTCGCATGCAGACATGGCGCGATGCAGCCGATGAAGAAGGCTTGCAGCTGGAATTTATTACCGACAGCCAATTTTTGCAGATGGGGTTAACTTCTCTAAAATACAAAGGGATTATCCTCCCAGATCAGATTCATCAACGGGCAAGCAATGAGCTAATCGCGTCAGTTAAAGAGTACGTGAGCCGAGGTGGTCGACTGATGTTGGTTTACGACGCCGGAGTATTAACCGACGCAGGTTTTTATCCACCTGTAAAATCGAGATTTAGCGATCTCGTCGGAGTTGATTATGTGCTTTATGATGCACTGCGTGAATTCACGATCGGTTTAGGACCGGTATTAGGTATCGAAAAAACGCTTTGGGAATTACAGGTGCCTCCTGGTAAGTCGATGCCGTTTTCTGGAGTACCTTTATTATCGCCACAATATCTACAATCAGATTCTACAAATCCCGGCGGGGTAATCAACTACGATCATCGACTCCATCAAAAACTTAAGTATCAGAAACGAAATGATGCACAAGCTGATCAGCGTTTTCTAGGAGTAATCAAAGGCCCCAAAATCAACCATGGCCACCACTCGCCGGGGGCAATTTATGATAGCAAGGAAGATGGTGGAAGCAATGACTATGATCTTGATGAAACCGATTACATCTTTAAGAAAAATCGAGACAAATCTCCACATACGGTTAACCTGCCGCAGCCGATTTCGCCATCGACATCAGTATATGGGGTGAGTGGATATGTATATGGATTCCTTGATTATCCGAGTTATGTAACACAGGGAAATTACACAGGTACAGTGCTTTTGTCTTCGATGGACTTCGGCTTAGTGGCGGGTCTGAATAATTTCGGCAATGGCAAAGTGCTTTTCGTCAATACCCCGTTGAGCTACCTTAAGGGTCAAACGGATGGCATGCTGATGCACGGATTTCTTCGCTATTTTGGTGCTGATCTGCTGGGTTTGCCAAGGCTTGCCAATCATCCCAAAGGCAGAGGAGGTATGGTGCTGAACTGGCATCTCGACTCAGCTGAGGCCTTGCAGCCAATCCAGACCCTGGATACGCAGGGCATTTGGGATCAAGGGCCATATTCCATTCACCTTACCGCGGGTCCTGATGCCATTGTGCCTGGCGACGGTTTAGGGCTTAACGTCCCAAATAATCCGGTTACTCAGCGCTGGATTAAATATTTTGTCAGAAAAGGGCACCAGGTCGGCAGTCATGGAGGCTGGGTACATGATTATTACGGCATTAATGCAAACGAACTCAATCAAGCTCAATTTGAGCCATTCCTTGTGTTGAATAAGAGCGCGATTGAGAATGTTACAAAGCAGCCAATTACCGAATATTCCGCACCGCAAGGCAATAATCCAGTGTGGGCCATGAACTGGTTGGAGCGGAATGGCATTGTTGGCTATTACTTTACCGGCCACACCGGTATGGGTCCAACACGCGGATATCGCCAGGGCATGCTAATGAATCCGGGTATGTGGGCTTTTCCGGTGAGTACACTGGGCGAATACGCGACGTTTGAAGAATTTTCCCAATATGGTGTGAGTCAAGCCGAGATAAACCGTTGGCTAGACGCACTGGTCGATTTTTCTGTGCACAATCGCACAAGCCGCTTGATCTATTTTCATCCACCCGGCGCAGCTGATTACCCGGATGTCATGAAGTCGCTGCTGGATCGCACAGACGCCTATGAGGCAAATAAAAAATTCGAGTGGTACACCATGACCGATCTGTCGAATTTTTTGACCAGTCGTCGACAGGTGTCGTGGCATGTCGTGGAAGACGCATATGGACGGATAAAATTTGTCGCGACTCATCCTGAGTCACTCGCCAAACAAACGTGGTTATTGCCCAAAAATAGCTATGGCAAGCCTTACATTCAGAAGGGCAAGGCAAAAGTTGAGGAGGGCGATAAGAATTGGGTAGTCATTGCTAGATCCGGCAGGGAATTACAATTTGCCGCCATGCCCCTTAACTAAAACTAACGAAGATGGTTTGAGACTGATCCCCCCTTTTCTCTCGGTGTGAGAGAAAAGGGGGAGTTGTAAATCATGACCAAAATTATTTAATGGCCAAAAGATAAGTGCATGAATAGCCTCTCTGCTAAATTACTGGCAATATTCATCGTGTTGCTAATGACTGGGCAAGCAGTCGTGGCCGAGACTTCTGCGCTCACGCCATCACCCGCAGAACAAACATCAATGGTGCAGCAAGCACCCATATTGATAAACACAGTCGGGTCTGAAATTACAAATGCGCTAGATCACCGATTGGAATTCAACAAATACGACGCATGGATACAATTAAGCATTGTGGATTCATTTCGGCAACAAGCCTTAAATGTAATACAGACAAGGCTATCAGCCACGGATATAGCCGATCATCATAATCAATCATTGTTTATGGGATTATCATGGTTACTGATAATTATAGTGACGCTAATTCTGGTATATGCAATTCGTCACTATCTATTTACGTTGAATCGTCTATTCGGTGTCCAACGCTATCCTTATCTGGATATTGATACCGCAGAATGGCCGAATATTACTGTTTTTGTCGCCGCTCACAATGAAGAAGCCGTTATTGCCGGCGCCATAGCGGCGTTGCTTGAGGTCGATTATCCCGCCGATAAAATGACCATCATGCCGGTGAATGATCGTTCTACCGATAAAACACGGGAGATTATCGATGAATTCGTAAAGAAAAATCCGCTGCGAATCACCCCTTTTCATCGTGGCCACGGCAAGCCAGGGAAGGCCGCAGCGTTGAAAGATGCCACTGAATTAGTTGATCGTAGTTGCGAAATCATCATAGTGTTTGATGCGGACTATATTCCGTCACGTGGTCTGATAAAACAACTTGTGGCACCCTTTTTCGATCCTGAGGTCGGTGCGAGTATGGGGCGGGTGGTGCCCAATAACGTCGGCAGTAATCTTCTCACCAGGCTATTGGATCTTGAGCGAGCAGGGGGCTATCAAGTCGATCAGCAAGCACGGATGAACATGCGTCTTCTGCCGCAGTATGGCGGAACAGTAGGAGGTATCAGGCTAACAGCGCTGAAAAGTATCAGTGGTTGGGATGATAGTGTTTTGGCCGAGGATACTGACATAACCTATAGGCTGTTACTTAATAACTGGAAAACGGTATACCAAAACCGCGCCGAGTGTTACGAAGAGGTGCCCGAAGATTGGGCTGTGCGTATCCGGCAGATTAAACGCTGGGCCAAAGGGCATAATCAGGCCTTGGTGCGACATATTGCAGGCATATTGCGTAAAAGCGATTTGCGCTGGCCTGAGCGAATTGACGGAGCTCTATTGTTAGGTATTTATGCCTTGGCCCCTTTGTTAATCTGTGGCTGGGTAATTTCGATAATTTTATTCTATTATTTCACATCACCGATAGTAACTATTTTCATGGCATCATTTTCGATTTTTTCCTTTAGTGCATTCGGTAACTTTGGCGCATTTTTTCAGGTTGCCGCTGCAACTTATCTTGATCGAAATCAAAACCGAACCCGGTTGCTGCCCTTGATGTTCTCCAGCTTTGTGGTAAGTACGTTTTCGATTTCAATAGCCACCTGCAGCCAATTGATCGATGCCCTCTTTAAGCGAGAGATTAAGTGGGATAAGACCGCTCGATATCGAAAGGCGCCATAGCTCATGTGGGAGTCATTATTATTTGTGACCACAGCAGGGATTCTGTTGTTACCTTTGGGGCCTGCGCTACGAGAATTGTTTTTTGGTCTGGATACCAAGCCTCTATCTATCGTTCAGGCATATGATAGCAAGATCGCCAACTTTGCCAATCGATTTAGCGATTTCATAGCCAAAGAAAGCGTAGCGATAGCCAAGGGAGAACCAAGTACCGAATTTTGTTCGAACTATCTTTTCGTCGATCAAGGCGAGGAGGCGATATTCACGCGTGAAGAGATTGATCGTCGATTGATTCAGCGAGTCGTTATTGCTGATAGGTATCTGGCTCTGCCCAACGACTATGCATTTACACGGGAAATTTATTCTAAACACGCAATTGTTGGAGGTCGCGGAACTCGGTTTAAGGCCGTGCTGACGCTTGACACATTTGAATTAGGAGAAGGCAGCACCGTATTTCGTTGGGCGCATGGTCGAAGAATCTATCTATCATCATGCTGCGAAGTTAGGGGTAGACTATCGGCAGAGGAAGAGATCATATTGCACCCAAATTGCTCATTTGAACGCATCCACGCACCGACTATCCTGTTCTTGTCGGGTGAGCACGAAGTAATGCCTGTAAGCCTTGCCGAAAGTGAAGCACTAACCTTGCGGGCGCCGATACTGTTAGTTGACGCGGACCTCGATGAGGCGGGGCGCTGGCTGTTGAAGCGCGACCTGACAATCCCTGCTAACAGTTACCTGCTGGCGGATATCGTGGTACAAGGCGATATCACAATCGGCAGCGGTGCAACTATAGAAGGCAGTATTAAGGCTTATGGTAATGTTGAGCTTGACACAAGTGTCAAAATTACTGGCGCTATTGTCAGTGAAAAAGATATCTTGATCGGTGGACAGTGCCGTATTCAGGGCCCGATTTCGGCAGAAGGACGCGTAGCGATAAGCCCCTGGACAGTCATTGGCAGTGAAAAATCTCCTACGACTATTACAGCGAATAGGATTAACGCAGAGAGTGAAGTGATTGTGCATGGGACCTTATGGGCCAGGAACAATACGTTATCCAAAATCTGCCGCCAATGAATCAACTAATTTCCCGGACCATTCTAACTGCACTATTATGCTTGAATATCGGGATGGTGCGGGCGTCAGAACTGCTATTGCCTGGATATCAACGGCAGGATGGTGCCATCACGCTGCACCTAAATGGTGACCGGATTGATCCGTATTTTGCCTCAAAGGCGTTACTTATGTCGTATGCCACGGGCCTCGATGTTCAACGATCCGCAACAGCCTGGATCGAGTGGGCGATTCAACAACAACATAGCGACGGGCTTTTCTATCGTATTTGTCTTGAAAATAATGCTTATCACGATTGCGGACCGGCCGATGCCGATGATGCCATGCTCGCTGTTTGGGTTGAATTATTAACCACCGTCGCGCCAGCTTCAGGAATGTCTAGTCACTGGCAACAAAGCATGCAGAAGGCCTATCGCTATCTCACAACGGTCTTGTATGACAGGCAAAAAAAAATATTCTGGATATCGACAGCACAGAGAGTTGGCCTTTTTATGGACAATACCGAGGTCTACTCAGCGCTAAGGAGTTTGAGTAATTATTATTCACGTCTTGGTGACAAGGAGCGTGCAGGGGCGATTATGCGGAAATCGGATGTGTTGCATCAAAATATTATTCTTCAGTTCTGGCTACCGATAGAGAAAAAGTTTCGCGCTTCCATGCAACAATATGAGAATCACGGCTTTTACCCGGATCAAACCGCCCAGATAATTCCATTGTTGGCCGATTTTAAAACCCCATTAAATAACGATCAACGACTCTATTCCGACTGGATGACGGAAAACAAAAAGGCATGGCATGAGCAGGCCACTAATGACTATCCATGGGGTTTGATCGCTGTTGCCGCAGCAAAGCGTGATGACTGGGCCACGGTATCCTGCTGGTTGTCGCATGCTTCGGCTTTCAGGCATGGGGAACGATGGAATGTGCTAGAGGAGGCAGTGTTCCAGGGATTGATGTCACGCCCTGAAGTGCCAGGTGAACCTGAAAAACTGATTAATTGCACGAGTGAATAAACCATTATTATGAGAAATCGAACGATGAGGAGAATCGTGGCGGCACTATATCTGGCAATCCAGGCCGTCTCGTTGGCCTATGCTGCGGATACGCAAAATATGTCAGGTTCCGCTAATCCTAGCGGGTATGTGAGTCTTGATTATATGCATGCCGAACTGAGCGGGGGTTATTCCGATTGGTCTGACCGGACATTACACCTCAATCTTCAGCTGCGCTCAGATGATCAAGTCAGTGTGGAAATTAGCAAGCAAACCCATTTTGATGATCAAGGAACGTTTTATGGCCTGGGCTTTAATCATACTTTCAGCAGAAATTGGTATGGGGCACTAAATCTAGGTAGTAGTAAGGGAGGGATTTTTCTGCCTCAGTTTCGTGCCGATGCCTTTCTCAGTAGAAAATGGATGGATGATAAGCGACTCATCACCACTCTGGGCTTGGGTTACTACGATGCCAAGGACGACCATGTTGACCATAGCCGGCTTATAAGCGCTACGTATTACTTTCCCGTACAACTCATTATTGAGGTTGGGGCGCGCTTGAACAATAGTGATCCGGGCGATGTTTCGTCGAGCCGAGGCTACGCAGTGCTGACTTATGGCGAGAACAAACGGCAATATCTCACATTACGTTATGAAAGCGGCAAGGAAGCCTATCAGCTGATCGGTAGTAACGCGGTGATAAGTGACTTTGTGAGTCACGAATCTATAGTCTCCTGGCGGCAGTGGCTGCTGTCTAATTATGGATGGAATATCTCAGCAAATCACTATGTAAATCCAAATTACAACAGAACAGGAATTCAAGCCGGATTGTTTTATGAATTCTAAGCTTGATGGCAAGGCGCTACATGGCCAGGCGGCAGCGATGCCTGACAGCCGCCTGAAATATTTTGGCCGCCAAATTCCGATTCATAGGGCGATTCATAATTATCATTTTCCGCGCAGTCGGCTAAAAACTGTCTTTTTTCTTCCTCTGGTTTTTACACTGCTATCCTGGCCGGCTCTCAAGCTGGTCGCCATTTCCTGGGGATATTTCTTTGATTTTTGGATCACCAAACTTGGTGTTGTTGGTTCAGTTTCATCTGGAACATATGGACCGGCATGGCTAAATTTAGAAATGCCCTACTTAAATATATCGGCATCCGCACCTGATGCCTCCGTATGGTGGGGGATGATTTTTGTTATCGTGTTTACTGTTGGAGCAAGCTCCGTTATCCCAGACAGATATTTACCGCTGCGTTACTTCATTCGATTATGCGCGCTGATTCAGTTTAGCTCCCTAATATTTTTTGTTTTGTCGCCCGGTGCGTTCCATTACACGCTCCAAGATCATCTAATGGGATTCGAAACAACTGCCATATTCTTGATGATGGTACTTCCATGGATACATGCACTGATTTACTACATATTCGAATTTAGTCTTTCCAAAAAGATTCTGTTCACTTTGATATCGCTGTTACTCTGCAGCTTGATTGCGCCTTTTTTAATGATGATTCACGCTTATTTAATATATAAATATTCTTTGATGTTATTGCCGTTACTATATTTTATCTTCGGTTTTCTCTTCCTGATCATGGCGTGCATTTCAATATATGGTTGGGCGATGAGTTGGAATAGCGGTCAGAGAATTTCATAGCCGTCGCCAACCTTGGTCAAAACGTGTTGGCGAATTTATAACAAGCCGGCAAACCAGGCGCGCGCCTCATTAGACCAAGTCAAAGGGGGCGATATATCGGCTCCATCGCAGGTGTATTTCGCTGGAATCGTTTCTTGGTGATCAAATACGGGTGAAATGATGTGCATGATTTCCATTTCCTCCTGCGGCATTAAGATTGGCGCCAATAATCGTAATGCCTTTACATTTCATTTTCGATCTCACGAAATTACATTTTGGCGATAATTTATCCGTGTCGATTTACCTGTTATCTAGGATATGCCAGTGTAGTGATATATCTATAGCCATGTCATTAACCTCTGATCAATATAAAATCAGACACTATAGAGATGTTTGCAGTTAAACTGTCGGTTTTGACCTTCCCACTCGTCTATTCTATAGTAGTTTATATACTCTTAAACTACCAAGCATGTCACTACTAGCACGGGTTAATGTGCATTTCAGTATATTTCGAATGACAGGGAGCTTGAATCCGATGCCTCACAAACAAATCCTGTTTCGTTCTGCCGCACGTGAGAAGATCCTTCGCGGCGCCACCGCGCTTGCCGATGTGGTGCGTCTAACGCTGGGTCCAAAATCAAAATCGGTACTCATTGAAAGGAAGTGGGGCGCTCCGATTGTATGCAATGACGGTGTTACCATCGCTAAAGAGGTCGATCTTAAAGATCCGGAAGAAAATCTCGGTGCACAGATGCTGCGCCAGGCAGCCGAAAAGACAGGCGATGCCGTAGGCGATGGTACCAGTACGTCAACGGTGCTGGCGCATGCGATTTTCGCGGAAGGCATTCGCAATGTCGCCGCGGGTGCTAGTGCCATCGACATCAAACGTGGACTCGATTATGGACTCAAGGTTGCAGTCGACGCCTTGCGGGCATTGTCGAAACCTGTAAAAACGCGCAAAGAGAAGGCTCAGGTCGCAACATTGGCGGCACATAATAACCCGACGATCGGGGAGCTCGTCGCCGAGGCCATGGAAAAGGTAGGTAACGATGGTGTGATAACAGTGGAAGAGTCCAAGACGACTGAGACCGTGCTCGACGTGGTCGAGGGAATGCAGTTCGATAGGGGTTATATCTCGCCTTACTTTGTTACCGATCCGGAAAAGATGGAGGTGGTTTTTGAAGAAGCACATGTCCTGCTTTGTGATAAGAAGATCGGTATATTGAAGGACTTGCTACCGATTCTTGAGCAGGTGGCGAAGAGCGGAAGGCCTATTTTGCTGATCGCTGAGGATATCGAGGGCGAGGCGTTGGCGACCCTTATCGTCAATCAGATACGCGGCGTGTTGCACAGTGTTGCCGTGAAGGCCCCCGGTTTCGGTGACCGGCGCAAGGCGATGCTGGAAGATATCGCTGTCCTTACCGGCGGACAGCTTATCTCCGAAGAGATCGGGTTCCGTCTCGAAGATGTTCAACTCTCTCAGTTGGGGACTGCCAAACGCGTGGTGGTGGCACGTGAAACTACCACGATCATCGGCGGCGTGGGAGATAAAAGTGCGATTGACGGGCGCATCCGGCAGATTCGTGTACAAATAGAAAAGTCAACGGGCGACTACGACCGTGAAAAACTGCAAGAGCGGCTGGCCAAGCTCGCCGGTGGAGTTGCTGTCATCCGTGTGGGTGCGCCTTCGGAGGCGGAGATGAAAAACAAAAAGGAGGCGCTCGATGATGCTATCAGCGCCACCAAGGCAGCGGTTTCTGAGGGTATTGTCCCCGGCGGCGGACTGGCACTGTTACGCTGCATGGAAACGGTCGCCGCGGAAGAGGGGAAATTGGAGGGGGATGAGAGAACAGGGTTGCAGATTCTGCATCGCATTCTGAGCACGCCTACGCGGCAAATCGCTGAAAATTCGGCGGTCGATGATGGCGGGC
This sequence comes from Gammaproteobacteria bacterium, assembly GCA_016200485.1. Lineage (NCBI taxonomy): Bacteria > Pseudomonadati > Pseudomonadota > Gammaproteobacteria > Gammaproteobacteria bacterium. The sequence goes on along the minus strand of JACQEP010000014.1, from coordinate 6,685 downwards.
ATCAGGTCTCTTAACGATCGGTTTTCTTCGGTACGGACTCGAACATCGACTCCCCGCGGTTCTTGAATCGGTTTGCCGATCTGGCTCACGAGATAACAGTATGCTTCGCTGACGTCCTGGATATCTCGAACGAGAGACGCAGCGATGCGCGTGGCGGTCACGTTGTAAAGCTTGCCTACGTGAGTGACCGGGTTCTTGCCGGCCACGGCTTCCATGGTCATCGGCCGGTAGGGTGTGATGAGTCCGTTCGACCGATTACCGCGTCCCACTTCGCCATCGTCGCCTGCCTCTGCTGAAGTGCCGGTGACGGTCAGGTAGATGCTGCCTGTATTGAGATTGTCCGCGGTATTCACATACACGGTAACTTTTTTATCGGTCACTCGCCTTGCGATGTCTAGAACAATAGCCGTGAGTCTTCCCTTATTCTCCAAGTAGTCGTCGATGTTATGGATGTAGCGGCTGATGAAGGCGCAAGCGACGGTAAGGATGATTTCATTTTCCTCGCGGACAGCCATGACTTTAATGTCTTCGCCGAACCCAGGATGGGCAGGTTTCATTGTGGGGTTATTGAGATGGCTTTCCACTGAGTGCGCGAGTTGTTCAAGTTCATCCAACGGCGCGAAACCCACGCCGCACGAGGTGTCGTTGGCTAAGGCGATACCGGTTTCCTGCTGGCGCAGATAGAGATTGACCAAGTCGCTGGAGCCGGGCCGGATCAGGCAATGGAATTTCAAATGTCGCTCACAATCCACCGCATGCATATGCTCGCTGAACCATTGCCGTGTGGTTTCTATCGCAATTTCATCGACAGGCACCTTACTGCCGTTGACGTCGTGGGTCGCCCGCCCGGCAAGGTAGATTTCTATCGGTTGCAAAACGGTTCCGCCGCCGAATTCAACATGAGCCGCGCCGCCTCTGATAAGCGCTTTGTCGACGTTGTGATGCAGGATGAGTCCGAAGCGATCGAGGTAGTAGCGACTGAGGGCGATGCTGAGTCTCTCCGCTACGGCGTCACAGATTGTGTCAGGATGTCCGATGCCTTTGCGTTCGACGATTTCTATATCCTGCGTGTGGACCGGCGGCGTGGAAAGCTGGGTAATGCGTATGGACATAGAGAAATCCAGATTCAATTGGCGTATTTTAATTTTCCCCGATCTGGTCTTGAAATTCATCCATGTGATACTCAAGGTAGTGAGGGCGTAGCAGCCGATCCTTAGGTTTTAATGCAGTGGACCATCATGGAATTACATGGGTAATGGCGTGTTGATCTAAATGGAAGTGGCTGCAACGTTATCTTTCGAACTACATGGGTATGACTGGCTACCCAACATTGCATCGGTCGTGATTATGGCCTAGATTTATATCAACGGTTTCTGCCGCGCGATCCCTGTATGCGGTTGACCGATGCCAGTCAAGCGCATAGGAGCTCATCCATGGCAACATACATTATCTTCAGTCAGTTAACGCCAGGTGCTTTGACCGACCCCAAAGAGTTTAAGAGGCTCGCGGAGGGCGTCTCCGAGAAGATCAAGCGAGAATGCCCCACCGTCGTCTGGAAACAAAGTTACGCCACTATGGGGCGCATCGATGTGGTCGACGTTGTAGAGTCGGCGGATCCCGTCCAAGTGGAAAAGGCGGCCATGATCATTCGCGCCTTGGGGCGTTGCAACACGGAAACACTGGTGGCCACTCCATGGAAGGAGTTTTTAGATGCGTTATAGCGGATGCCTCGCAAAGGATGAACAGGAGCAAATCTATCTACGTAGCGTTAATCCGCTTATGTCAAGAATGTGGGGTGTGGGGTGGCAGGCTAAAGAGCATAAACTGAGTCGCGCCCCGCTAAGGCGGCGAAGGCCTGGAACAGCCCGCTAGTCACCTGGGTCAACGAGGAGTAATCGAGCTTCTCCGGCGTGTCATCCGCCGTGTGGTAATAGGGGTAGCGATAAAAGGCAGTGTCGGTCACCATGAAGGCGCGGTAGCGCTGGCGCCAAAATGAAAAGTGATCGCTCCAGGCTACGCCGGGAACCAGGGCAAAAGTGGCGGTTTGCTCCAGCGGGAAATCCGAATAGGCACGAAAAGCAGCAGCAGCGCGGTGCATCAGCCGGCGCGAAACAAGATTAGAGACGAAGGCGATGAAATCGCCACGATCCGGGTAAAAGGCGCGGAAGAGAGGTGGATAACGCTGGCTACGTGGCTCACCACGAAAGTAGCCAATGGTTTCCAGCGAAGCCATCAGACGAATGTTGTCGCCGCGCCTGCGGGCCATTTTTGCATACACCAGGCTGCCCATTTGTTTCCACATAAAGAAGGGCGGCTCTTCATTGACGAAGGCGACAAAGCGGACGCTGATGTCCGGTGTGAGCTGAGTAAACAATCGCGATAATTCCAGTAGGGCTGCAACACCGCTGCCGTTATCGTTGGCGCCGGGACTGCCAATGACAGAATCGTAATGGGCAGCAATCAGCAGTAACTCGTCCGGCCTGCGCTGACCGGGGCGGGTGATCTCCAGATTCGCGCAGTCGACACCACTGACCCGGTAGGTATATGGAATGACGTGATAGCCCTGTGCCTGCCACGTGGCGGTGATGTAATCCGCCGCACTGTGCAATGCCTGAGGGTTAAACACATTGCGCTCCCCAATCTCACGCGCCAGTTTTATGACGTGCGCCTCAAGCTTCGTCGGACTGACCTCCTCGGGTGATGGCACGGTTTCTCTCCTTATTGAGCGGCATTGCAGCGGCTCGTGAATGTACTATAGTCGTTGATGTATTTTGTGGCTATGGAACCATCGAGCACGAGAATCGTCAGCCTGAGGATGATTCCCATGTTGATTAAACACTTTAGATTGAACCGCGCATCAAATGAGGATGCACTATGGTTAACCGAAATATTGAATAGGGAAGGTTCCCAATTTCGAACTCGAATCGAATTGAGCACAGAGAATGTTCTAAGTCTAAAATGGGATTAGGGGAGTTCGAGTCTGTGCGTTGAGCGGGTTGAAACTAAAAATCAGGGAGGATAGTGCATGGATCGCACGGTTATTCAGGTGGATCTGGAAAGGATTATCCAGGCCCGTCACAAAGACCCGTTTACGGTGCTGGGGCGACACTGGGTGGACGGCCGTCTTGTCGTGCGCGCCTATCTTCCGTCCGCCAGCGAGGTCTCCCTCGTTGAAAACAACCAGCCCATGCAGAGGCTCTCCGGCACCGACGTATTCGAGTGGGAAGGTGATAGCGGCAGCATGCCGGAACGCTATCGCTTGATCTGGCGCGACACCACCCATCGCCAACATATCGCCTATGATCCTTACAGCTTTCTCCCGCAAATCTTGGATTTCGATCTGCACTTGTTCCGTGAAGGCAAACACTGGCACGCGTACCGGTTCATGGGCGCCCACCCTCACGAGGTGGACGGAATCGCGGGCGTATTGTTCGCGGTGTGGGCGCCCAATGCCGAGCGTGTCAGCGTCGTCGGCGAATTTAATGGCTGGGACGGGCGCCGCCATCCCATGCGCTTACGGGATGGAAGCGGCGTTTGGGAACTGTTCATCCCCGATCTTGCCCCGGGTGTATTGTACAAATACGAAATACGAAATGCGTTGACCGGAGAGGTATTCGTCAAAGCCGATCCCTACGGCCAGCAAATGGAGTGCCGGCCGGCCACGGCTTCCATCGTCGCACCCCGCAGTCAATATGCGTGGAATGATAGTCACTGGCTCGAGCAGCGCGCCCACTTTGACTGGCAACACCGCCCTATGTCTATTTACGAGGTACATTTGGGGTCGTGGCAGCGTGGGCCGGAGGGGGAGTTTCTTAATTACCGCGCTATGACGCAGCAGCTCATACCCTATGTACAGGAGATGGGCTTCAGTCACATTGAACTGTTGCCCATCACCGAGCATCCGTATGATCCGTCGTGGGGTTACCAGACCACTGGCTATTACGCGCCCACTAGCCGTTATGGCAGCCCCGATGACTTTCGCTATTTTGTCGATTATTGCCATCAACACAACATTGGTGTGTTTCTCGACTGGGTGCCCGCCCACTTTCCCAAGGATGCTCATGGTTTGGCACGCTTCGACGGCACCGCGCTGTACGAGCACGAGGATCCGCGCCGGGGCGAACACTTGGACTGGGCGACCCTGATTTTCAATTACGGTCGCAATGAGGTGAAAAATTTCCTTCTCTCCAGCGCCGTGTATTGGCTGGAGGAATTTCATATTGACGGCCTACGGGTGGATGCGGTCGCGTCGATGTTGTACCTGGATTACTCCCGCACCGAGTGGCTTCCCAATCAATATGGTGGCCGCGAGAATCTCGAGGCCATCGACTTTCTGCATTTGCTCAACACGGTAGTGCACCGCACTCACCCTGGTGTGTTGATGATGGCCGAAGAGTCTACCTCCTGGCCGCAGGTTACGCGTCCCATTCATGTAGGAGGTCTGGGTTTCGATCTCAAATGGAACATGGGATGGATGAACGATACGTTGAGATACATGTCCCACTCGCCGGTTCACCGTAAGTATCATCATGATATGCTCACGTTCAGCATGCTCTATTGTTTTACCGAAAACTTCCTATTGCCTTTCTCCCACGACGAAGTCGTTCACGGCAAACAATCCATGCTCCACAAGATGCCGGGGGATGAGTGGCAAAAATTCGCTAATTTGCGCCTCCTCTATACGTACATGTTCACCCATCCGGGTAAGAAACTGTTGTTTATGGGTACGGAGTTCGGCCAGGGGCTCGAATGGAACAGCGCCCAAGTTCTCGATTGGTACGTGCTCGATTATCCGGTGCATCAGGGGATTAAAGCCCTGGTGCGTGATCTGAATCGCCTCTATCATGCCACGCCCGCCCTCTATCAACATGAGTTCGAATGGCAAGGTTTCGAGTGGATCGATTGCCATGATGCCGACCAATCTGTAATGAGCTTCTTGCGCCGTAGCGATCATGATTATGTCATTGTAATCGCCAACTTCACTCCGGTGCCACGCTATAATTATCGCATCGGCGTACCGGACCCGGGCGTCTATCAAGAAATCTTCAACTCCGATTCGCAGTTTTACGGTGGAAGCAATCTGGGTAACGGCAGCAAGATGCCAGTCGCTGAGCCGGTCCCATGGATGGGGCGACCTTATTCCATCCCGTTAGTCATCCCGCCGTTGGCGGCCATCCTCCTTGTGCCCCGGTGAACTCAATGACATAAACTTAGCGTTTACGAACAGCCATTATTGAGGAGTATATTATGACCTTATCGATCACCGAGCTCGCCCTGGCCCGTGAAGCAACCACCGAGTTACTCAATGAACTTGGGTTGGATGCGTACCTCTTTGAAGTCGAACCACGTGATGCTCAATGGGAGCTAAAGGTTGAGTGTGCGATGGCGACGGATGGCGCCTGGGAAAGTATCAGGTTATTCGTACCTAAAGAGGTATTGTTGATGAGTCAAGATGATGCCTCGATTCATCAGCGTATACTCGCGGACTTGGGAGGCCATCTTATCGCGTGCAGGCGCGGGAGATGATAGTACAGTAGCAGACAAGAAAGTGCCGACACGAATTCTCTTGCGCGGCTTTGCATTTCGTCCATGGCAAACCGTTAATGTTGCCACGCCTACTTTCGCGTTGAACGTTCCTGTTCTTGTTCGCGTCTGACGGTTTTAGCAAGTTCTTCAAGCTCGTCAGCCAATAGCTCAAGCAGATCATCCAGTGTTGCGATCCCAACTAACCCGCCGCTCCGATTGATAACTGGTATCCGTCGGACACCCCTGATGCGCATCCGCTGCAGGGTATCCCAGATATCATCGTTTTCATGCGCCATCAGGACATCACGATTCATAATGTCTCCTGCTGTAACTGCCTCATGAGATAGCTCTTTCGCAAGTATCTCAATGACAATATCACGGTCCGTCACGATTCCAATCGGGGCATTTTCTCCCTCGCTGACGACGACAATATCTCCGACATGATGCTGACGCATCAGCTTTGCCAGCTCGACGATAGTATTATCCTTTTTCGCAATAACAGTATCTCGAGTACATATCTCTCCTATTTTCATAGATCCTCCTTAGTCACTCGACTGGATAGTAAGAGCATAGCATTCAGATTGTCATCCGCCATAAATATTTAATGAAAGGTGTTATAATTCGATCATATTCTATAATCATTAAATAATGTCTCGCCTTACTTTATACGCCTTGATTATATTGTTCGGGATGCTACAAAACCTTTGTCAGGCAGAGCTTGGCGAGGGAATGCCGGGGCTCATAGGTAGGCGATTTAGTTACACTATTTTATCTGGCGACTATCTGGAAAAGATCGGCGCGCGCTTCGGCGTTTCTGCGCAAGTCATTGCAAGGGATAATGACATTACTAATCCAGACCTTATTATACCGGGCCAGAATCTCTGGATAGATAATCGCCATATTGTTCCAGAGTTTATTCAAAATGGAATTGTCATTAACATTCCGCAGCGAATGTTATTCATGTTTCAAGATGGGAAACTTATCAGCGCCTATCCTGTTGGATTGGGAAAACCCACTTGGTAATCTCCCCATTTTTAGCTGCTGCCAAAAGTAGAGGTCATGCGGCTACTGCCAGCATTTGTTTTGGTGGTAATCCATCATTAGCCTTGTGAGGGCGTTCATTATTGTAAAACCATAACCATGAGGTTGCATAGTTCTG